>QHUF01000057.1 GCA_003221075.1 Gemmatimonadota bacterium | reverse complement strand
TGCGCTCACCGCGCCGCCGTCCTCGATTTCGCCCAGGGCCCAGATGGCCGTCTTCCGCACATCCGCGACAGGATCGCGCATCAATGCCTCGAGCGGAGCGATCCCTTGCGCGGCCTCGATCTCGCCGAGCGCCCACGCGGCCTGCTGGCGCACGCGTGGGTCGCGGTCCCTGGTCGCGGTCGCGAGCAGCGGCACCGCGGACTCGTCTTCGATCTCTCCCAATGCCCACACCGCCGTGAGACGCACCTCGATGGCGTCGTCATTGAGTGCCGCACTGAGCGGCCGCACGGCGCTTTTGTCCTCGATTTCACCGAGCGCCCACGCGGCCGTACGCCGCACTTCCGGCGCACGATCCCCGAGCGCGCGGGTGAGCACGCCGATCGCGGTTTTCTCCTCGATTTCGCCGAGTGCCCACGCCGCGGTCATGCGGACCACCGGACTAGCGTCGCCGCTGAGCGCGTCGCGGAGTGGCGTGATCGCGCGCGAGTCCTCGAGCTCGCCGAGGCCCAACGCTCCGGTCTCCCGGAAGTCGGGGCGAGGGTCCTTGAGCATGCCAAGGAACAGATTGTAGCTCTCCGAGCCGCCGTAGTTCCCCAGCACGCGTGCGGCGATGTTGCGCACACACCTGTTGTCGTCGCGAATCACCGCACGGAAGGCACGCAGCACTGCCGGGTCCATGCCGTGGGTGTTCTCATGCATGTTGACATGGAATCCACCGCCACCGCCGCCCGGCATCGGCATTGGTGTCGGCATCGGCTGAGGCATCGGCATGCCGGGGTCGGCAAACGCGTGTCCCCAGAACCCGCCGTAGTTGGTGAGCGCCTGACCGGCGAGCGCGCACACCGCGGAGTCGCTGGTCCTCAGTTGATTGAGGACCCGCGTGACGGTTGCGGAATCGAGGGCAGGACGGTTTTGGACGACGAGCAGCAGGGAAGCGAGCAGCGGCGCAATCATAGCAATCCTGGGTGGAGGATACGCACGTTTGGATAGGAACGCCGCACAAAAGGTTGCCGCCTTCGGAAATGCCGGTATTATCTCGCCCGGTGCGCCCCAGCACCCTCACCGTCTTGCTCGGCATCACCGCCTTGGGCGGCTGCTCGAACGCCGCTCCCCCGCGAGCCGCGGTCGCGGCAGACTCGACCATCCCGGCAGGTCCGTACGGCGACGCGGTCCGGCGCGGTCGCGCGCTGCTCACCGCGACGCGGGACAGTTTGCCGAGTCATGTGGGCAACAAGTTGCGCTGCACGACCTGCCATCTCGACGGAGGGCGCCGCGAGACGGGCTCGTGGGTCGGAGTATTCGCACGGTATCCGCAGTACCGCGCCCGCAGCGGGGCGGTCGAGACGATCGAGTACCGCGTCAACGATTGTTTCCGCCGCAGCATGAACGGGACGGCGCTCGATCCGGCCGGGGCCGACATGCGGGACATCGTCGCCTATTTCGCGTTCCTGTCGCGCGGTGTGACGGTGTCCCCGCCGGCCGGCCCGAACGCGCGACTGCAAAAGTGGGCGAGCTTCACGGCCGATACCGCCGCCGGCGCGCGGGTGTTCGCGGCGTCGTGCGCCAAATGCCATGGCGCCGTTGGCGAAGGAATGGCGGGCGCACCGCCGCTCTGGGGGCCCGAGTCCTACAACGTCGGCGCGGGCATGTCGCGCGTCCGGACCGCCGCCGAATTCATCAGTCGCAACATGCCGTTCGATGTGCCTGGCACCCTGAGCGATAGCCAGGCGTTCAACGTCGCCGCGTACGTCAACGCGCATCCCCGGCCCGACTATCGGGGGAAGGAAAACGATTGGCCCAACGGCGATCCACCACCCGATGTCGCATATCCCACACGGTCTCACCACTAGGAGGTTCAGATGTACAGACGTGGATTTCTCGGTCGTCTTGCCGCCACAGCGGCCGCTGGAGTCGCGGGGCTGACGCCGCTGCGACTGGAAGCACAGCCGCCCGTGCACGAGCCGATTTTGGGAGCTGCCGACCCGTCGTTCGAGACGTGGCTGAACCGGATCACCGGGAAACACAAGATGATCTTCGACGCGCCCGAGCCGAACAGCGGGATGCCGGTGGTCTGGCCGCGGGTGTGGCTCAACGGCAACAACGAAAACTACGGCACGAAGGACGCCGACAACTCGGCAGTCATTGTGCTGCGCCACGCGGCGATTCCGATCGCCATGCAGGACTCGGTGTGGGCGAAGTACAAACTGGGCGAGGTGTTCGGGATCAAGGAGGGCGATGCCCCGGCCGTTCGCAACATCTTTGCGAAGCAGCTACCCCTGCCACTGCCGGGTACCGGCACTGAGGCCTTGCTTGCGAGCGGCGCGCAGATTGGCTGCTGCAACGTCGCGCTCACGGTGTACAGCGGCATGGTCGCGCAAAAGATGAGTATGGACGCAGCCGCGGTGAAAGCGGAGTGGGTCGCCGCATTGCTTCCCGGTGTGCAGGTCGTGCCGTCGGGCGTGCTCGCGGTGGCACGGTCGCAGGAGAAGGGGTGCGCGTACTGCTTCGCTGGATAGAATCGGCGGCGAAGGACGGCGAAGGGGCGGCGATGTGAGCATGTAGGTAGGGGCGCAGCATGCTGCGCCCCTACTTCCAACCTCTCAGACTCCTCACAAAATCATGTAGGGATAGAAACTTCTCGTACAACGGCACGCCTTTGCGCTTCCGGCCGAACTCCGCGAATAGCTCGCGGAGCCGGCCGCGGCGTGCGACGTAGAAGCGGAACGTCTCCGCGAAATCTTCCTGCGGGTGGGTCGCCGCGTACGCACTGACGTAGTCGGTAAGTGTCGTCGCGATGCGGCGCCGCTCGAAGTCCACCCAGTGCTCGTCCGCCACGCGGTAGGCTTTGCGCACCTCGCCGAAGGTGCGGCGGAACCGGCCCGTGCGCGTCCACGCCCAGTGATGATAGAGAAACGAGTGGCCGAGCTCGTGCAGCAGCAGACCGGTGAGCATGTTCCACGAGATCTCGTCGCGGCGGCGCTTGCCGGTGACGTAGCGGCGGTCGAGCTCGATCACTTTCGGCGCACGCGGCGCGACACCCGAGACGCCGGGCCGCAGTGCGACACGGTAGTGCCAGTCGCGGATGCGGGACACGATTAGCAGCCGCCGCGCCCGCCGCAGCGCGCGGGGGATGAGGTCGCGACCGGTGGCGTCCTCGCCGCACCAGGGGCACGTCGCCATCCAGTCGTCAACGCCGCGATCGCAGTGGGGACAGACGTTCTGGAAATCATCGTAGCGCCACGTCTGGGCGCGCCCGCACCACGGACAAAAGCGCATGGGGTACATCACGCCGCCGCCGCATCCCCAGTCGCAGCGGGCGTGGTACTTGAAGCCTTTGGGCGCTTTGAGCGGCTCGTCGCTCGAATCGTTGTCCTTGATGTCGCGCCCGCACCACGGGCAGAACGACGACGCGTCCGATACCATCCACCCGCAGTACGCGCACTCGGCATTCGTTTCGCGCTGCGTGTCGCGCCATTCGAGCCGCCGGCTGCAGCTCGGGCAATAGCTCCAGTACCGCTCCAGCTCGGTGTGACAGCGGGGGCAGCGCAGCTCGGGGGTCGGCACTTCGCGGCGGCTCACCGCGCCAGCGCCTCGTCGACGATGCGTTGAATGAAGGCGTTGTATTTCAAGCCCGCCTTCTCGGCCGCCTCGGCCAGTTCGTGCTCGGCCGCGATGAACGGGTTCGGGTTCACTTCGAGCAGGTACACTTCGTTGTCGTGCGCCAATCGCACGTCTACCCGGCCATAATCCTGCAGCCACAAGGCGTGGAATGCGGTGCTGCAGATCTCGCCGATGCGCCCCGTCAGCTCGTCGGAGACGCCCTTCGCGAACACGTTCTTGATCTTCTTTTTCTTGCGATAGTCCTCGTCCCACTTCGCCTTATACGTGGCGATGCGATGCTCACCCATCTCGGGCTCGCCGAACGTCATCTCCGTGAGCGGCAGCACTTCCAGCTTGTCGTTGCCGATCAGGCCGACGTAGACCTCGCGTCCCTCGACCAGCTCCTCGACGATCGCGGCCTGGTGGTACTTGGTGTGAATGAACTCGACGCGCTGGGCCAGCGAGGGATCGTCTTCGACCACCGACGCCTGCGCGATGCCGATCGACGCGTCCTCGAGCAGCGGCTTCACGATCAGGGGAAACCGCAGCTCCGACGGACGCACCAGCTTGTCGCCCGCGTGGAACTCGGCAAACGCCGGCACGCGGATGCCGTGGTAGGCCAGGATTTTTTTGGTCAGCGATTTGTTGCGGGCGACCAGGAGCGCGGTCGGTGACGAGCCGGTATAGCGGTACCCGTACATGTCGAGCAGGGCGGCGATCGCATACTCGTGGCGCGCGTTCTTGCGGAACCCCTCGCAGCCGTTGAACACGAGCTTGGGCTGAAACTCCGCCAGTTTCGCAAGCAGCGGC
The DNA here is from genome assembly GCA_003221075.1 of Gemmatimonadota bacterium. GTDB lineage: Bacteria > Gemmatimonadota > Gemmatimonadetes > Gemmatimonadales > GWC2-71-9 > 20CM-2-65-7. Next base: position 6,827 of record QHUF01000057.1, on the reverse strand, counting down.
GCGACGTCGTCGCCGATGCCGATCATGAGCACGTCGTGGCCGCCCGTCATCAGGGCGCGCGCCACGTCGTACTCCGCTTCTTCCGCCTTCTGCTCGACTTCGCGTTTGAAGGCGGCATCCTCCCATTCGGGGTGCAAGGAATCGAAAATGACGGCGATCTTCACGACCCCGCCTCAGCCTTGGCCGGACACATGGATGTCGAGCGCGGTCACGCGCCGCATGTCGCGCGCCACCGTCTGTAACGCGATGAGTATCACCAGTCCTCCCAGCAGGCCGACGGCCGGCAGCAGCAACATCGCCGTACGCAGATCGCCGGTGCGATCGGATAGATAGCCGATGAGCGGCGGCGCCAGGGCGTCACCCGCCAAATGTGAGAACAACACGAACGCACCCAGCACCGATGCCTGGACGGCGGGCGGCACGACGTCGAGAATCACGGCGGCGAGTGGTCCGTTGTACCAGGTGTACAGGAAATATGTCGCCAGGATCAGCGGGCCGAACCAGCGGAGATCGTGCACCAAAAGCAGAGCGGCGCACACCGGCCCGCCGAGCACGAACCCCGCGCCCGACGTGAGCACGCGTCCACCGTGCCAACGATGCTGTAACCGGTCCGCCAGGCGGCCGCCGACGAGCGCCCCGAGCACACCGCCGCTGAGCGCCCACAGGCCGAACTCGGCGCCCACCTGTGCGACGGAGAGCCCGTGCATGCGCTGCATGAATGCCGCCGCCCACGCGACCAGCCCGTTGACCGCAAATGTGACCATGGCGCCGCCGAGAAATATCCAGATCAAGGTCGGAGTCCGTAGCACGAGGATCGCGGCGTCCTGAAAGTCGTCGAACGCGCCCGCGGCGACCGCGCCCGCCGCGGTCGTGCGGCGCACGGCGAGCGGTACGAGCCGCCACACCGTCCACGCGATGCCCACGCTGGTCCCGATGCCGAACAGCGCGGTGCCGAATTGCGAGGGGATTCCCTCGAATAAGGAAAAGAATCCGGCCAGCGCCGCGCCAATTCCCGCGCAGATCGCGAGCGGCATGACGTACTGCGTCACGCCGTGCATGCCGTGCTGCCACCATTGGCGCAGCGTGTCGACGATCGGCGGCGGAGGCCGGCGGTCGAGCTCGCGCAGGCGCGACGCGAGCACCGCCAGGACCAATCCGGGCAAACCCATCCAGATGAAGGCCCAGCGCCAGCCGTAGCGCTCCGCAATGACACCGCCAAGCCAGATGCCGAGCACGCCGCCTAACGCCATGCCGACCGAGTACACCCCGATCGCAAACGCCCGGCGTCGCCCCTTGTAGTACTGCGCGATGATCGCCTGCGATGCCGGCGCGTAGCCCGCCTCACCGAAGCCGACGAGCGCCCGGCAGGTGAACAGCTGCCAGAACTGCCTTGCGATGCCACCCGCCGTGGTTGCCGCACTCCAGACCGCGACTCCCCATGTGATCACGAGCCGGCGCGAGCGCAGATCGCCGATGACGCCGAGCGGCAGCGCTGAAAGTGAGAGTACGATGATGTACGCGGATCCAAGCCAGCCGAGCTGCGCGTCGGAAAGATGCAGATCGCGCTTGATCGGCTCGAACACCGCGTAGACGACGTTGCGGTCGAGGTAGTTGAGAAGATTGACTAGAGTCAGCAGACCCAGGACGTAAGCGGCATACGTCCTGGTCGAAGCAGCGGACTTCTGGATCTCAGGTCGCTCGGCCGCCAGTTGCCGCCTCGGCGCGCGCGTCCCGATCCGCTTTTGCCTCGAGATACGAATCAGTCAGCTCGCGCATCATCTCTCCGCGCCGGTCATACAGGCGCTTCAGCGTGCGGGGCTTGCGTCGGGCCAGTGCATACGCCGCCAGAACCGGAAAGGCGACGGTGTTGTCGAGATATGCCACGACCGTCCCCGGCAGCTTGTCCGGATCGACCTTCCCCCAACTCACCGCTTCCGACGGCGTCGCGCCCGACAAGCCGCCCGTGTCGGGCCGCGCATCGGTGAGCTGCAGGTAGTAGTCGTGACCCTTCTCGCTGATGCCGAGGACTTCCTGAATCTGCGGCTCGGTCTGCAGCACAAAATTCTTGGGACTGCCGCCGCCGATGATCAGCACGCCGCTCTTGCCGCCGTGCACCTTCGCCCAGAACACGATGGACGACGTCTCGTTCACGTCGGCACTCACGTCGAAGCGCAGCTTGCTCCCCGACAACGCCTGCTCGGCGACGTTCATGCCGATGGACGAGTCCCCCGGCGATGACGTATAGATCGGCACGGCGGCGGCGTGGGCCGCGCCGAGCACCGATTTGCGCGACAGGCCGAGCGCCTTCTCGCGCTCCACCACGTAGCCGCCCAGCAGGTAGTGGTACTCCGCGGTGCTCATCGGCCGCTGGAACTCGTCCCGCGCCGAGACCTCGCGCACAAAGCGATCCGTGGACAGCAGCACGTCGTAATCGAAGAAAATGTCGTAGATGCGGACGACGCCTTCTTCGCGCAGCACGACGTCGTCGGCGAACGGCGTGCCGCGGTGCATCGCCATGCCGAGGCCGAAGTGCGCGTCGTGGTAGAGATTCGCGCCGGTGGAGACGATCCAATCGAGGAATCCCGCCTCGATGAGCGGAATGATCGTGGACATGCCGAGGCCGGCGGGCGTCATCGCGCCGGTGAGACTCATGCCCACGGTAACGTCGTCTTCGAGCATGCGCTCGGCGAACAGCCGGCATCCCTCCGCCAGGCGGCCGGCGTTGTATGCCAGGAACGCGTTGTCGACGAGGTCGGCCACCGTTTCTTTGCCGTTGACCGGCTTTGGATTGATGCGCTGTCCGCGCAGGAATTCGTTTTGCGTCATCGCGTCGCCTGCGCGGAGGCGTTCATCGCCCGGAAGGCGCGCGTGCGGCGCTCGCGGGCCTCAACGATCCAGCCAAGGGCTTCCTTCGGATCGTCGGTGACCAGAAAAAGCTTCAGGTCTTCGGGCGAGATCTTGCCTTCTCCCGCGACGCGCTCCCTGAGCCAGTCCGCGAGACCGCGCCAATAGTCCCGGCCGAACAGCACGACCGGGAATTGCTTCACCTTGCCGGTCTGCACGAGGGTCAGCGCCTCGAACAGCTCGTCCATGGTGCCGTAGCCTCCGGGGAAGGTGATGAACGCCGTCGAGTACTTCACGAACATCGTCTTGCGGACGAAGAAGTAGCGAAAGTTGATCGACCGCTCGACCCACTTGTTGGTGCCCTGTTCGAATGGGAGCTCGATGTTGCAGCCGATCGATAGCCCGCCGCCCTCCTTGGCGCCGCGATTGGCCGCCTCCATGATCCCCGGCCCACCGCCGGTGATGATCGCGAAGCCTTCCTTGGCGAGCAGGCGCGACGTCTCGAGCGCCGCCGCGTAGTAGGGATCGCCCTCCAGCGAGCGCGCCGAACCGAAGATCGTCACCGCGTTGCGCACGTCGGACAGTGTATCGAAGCCTTCGACGAACTCGCCCATGATGCGCAGCACGCGCCAGGGGTCGGTGCTCGTAAAGGACGCCCGCCGCTCGATCGGAAAGATCTGCGGCGGGATGAGGAGTTGTTCGTCCTCAGTGAGCGGGCTGCGAGGCGAGGCGCTCGGTTGCTCTGACATGGTCATCCTGCACGTTATAGAAGAAAGGCGAGAACCGGACGTGGCCGGGCCGGCTATCGGCGATCACGCCGCCCGCCGCGAGGTGCCGGACCGCCGCCGCGGGGTCGGGCATGGGAATCATCACGATCGCCGAGCGCCGCTCCGGCTCGGCGGCCACCTTCGGCGTGAATCCGGCGGCGCGTACCGTGGCGATCAGATCCTCGGTCAGCGCGGCGGTCACCTCGCGGATCCGAGGCACACCGATCTCCTCGATGTACTCGAGGCCGCCGAGTTGGGCGTAGATCGCAGCGAGCGACGGCGTCCCCATCTCGAAGCGTCGCGCGTCGTCGTGGAGCGTCAGCGCGCGCGGATCGAAGGCAAACTGCTCCCGCTGCCCAAACCACCCCGAGATCCGGGGCTCGAGCCGGCGGGCAACGGCTTCCCGCACGTAGAGAAACACGACTCCCGGTCCGCCGAGCAGCCACTTGAGGCCACCCGCGACCAGCGCGTCGACTCCGGCGTCCTGCACGTCCACCGGAATCTGGCCGACCGATTGGTAGGCGTCGATGAGGCAGAGGGCGCCGCGCGCGTGCGCCACCTCGGCGACGCGCTTGATGTCCTGGATCGCGCCGGTCGTAAAGTACACGTGCGACGTCACGACGAGTGCGGTCCGATCATCGACCGCCCGCGCGATCGCGTCGACGGGCACGCTGATCGTATCGGGACTCTCGACGACCACGAGCTCGACGCCCCCCGGGACCTTGGCGAGCCACTGATACGCCACCGTCGGGAAATCGAGCGACGTGATCACGACCTTGGGGCGGCGGCGATAGTCGAGCGATTCGGCGACCCCGCTGAGTGCGGCCGAGATACTGGGTGCCAGCGCGATCTCCCCGGGCGCGGCGTTGACGATGCGGCCGTAGCGCGCTCGCAGATCGCCCAGCGCTTCCCACCACACGTCATACCACGCGGACGCGCCGCGGCTCTGCCACACGTCGAGGAATTCCGCTACCTTGCGGCGAGCCCGTTCGCCTAACGCCCCCAGCGAGCAGGTGTTGAGGTAGACGCGATCCCTGAAGATGGGAAACTCGCCACGATACCTGGCGAGTCCAAGCGCGCGCGGTTTTACGCTGCTTGCGAGCGTCATAGGCCGGGAATATACAGAAGGAATGCGGCGTATCGCGAGTTGGTCGGCACTTTATCTGCGTTTGGCGCTGCGGGCGCTGGTGCGTCCGCGACTCGCCGTCGACTTGTTGCGCCTCACGTGGAGTTTTCGCGCCCGCGACTGGTACCGGCACCCGCCGTTCCTGCCCATCCCGCCACGCGACTACATGCAGTGGCGCATGTTCACCGCGTATGGCGACGAACGAGCAATCCCCGCGGTCGATGACGTCGTGAACTTCGCGCGCTGGCGGCGCGAGACGATGGGGTTGTGATCGAGATCAAACGTCTTGGCGCCAAGCTCGGCTTCTCGGCCGTGGGGATCGCGGCGCTCGAGCGAAACCCGCACGCGGCCGAGTTGGACCGCTGGCTCGCGGACGGCCACGCCGGCACGATGACGTACCTGCACCGACAAGCCGAGAAGCGGAAGGACCCGCGTCTGGTGATGCCCGGCGCGAAGACCGCTGTTGTGACGCTTACGAACTATTTCCACGGCGACCGAGGCCCGAACTCCGAACCCCGATTCCCGCGAGTCGCTCAGTACGCGTGGTCGCCCGACTACCATGACGTTTTGGGCAACCGGCTCGAGCAGCTCGCGACGGCAATCCGCGAGCTCGTGCCCGGCGCAACGACACGCTGCTACGTCGACGCGGGGCCTGTGCCCGAGCGGGAGTTGGCCCAGCTCGCCGGCCTCGGATGGATCGGCAAGAACATGATGCTGATTCATCCCGAAATCGGATCGTTCACCTTCATCGGCGTTGTGTTGACTGATGCGGATCTCGAGCCGGATCTGCCGTTCGAGGCGGACCGCTGCGGCACGTGCCGCCGCTGCCTCGATACGTGCCCGACCCACGCGTTCGTTGGACCACGCGATCTCGACGCGCGGGCGTGCATTTCCTATCTCACGATCGAGCATCGCGGGGAGTTCACCGATACGCAGGCCTCGCAGGTCGGCGACTGGGTGTTCGGCTGCGACGTCTGTCAGGACGTCTGTCCGTGGAATGTGAGTTTTGCGCAAGCAACGCACGATCCAGGGTTCGTGCCGCATCCCGAGGTGGCGCAGCCCGACGTCCGCGAGCTTGCCACAATGGATGAAGGGGACTTTCAACGTCGCTATGCCGGCACGCCCTTCACCCGTCCTGGCCATCGGGGCATGCGCCGCAACGCGGCGGCGGTCCTCAACGACACATGACGTCCACCGACGCGATCACCGAGCTGCAGCGCCGGCTTGCCGAGGGGCTCGCCAAGATCGATCCGCACCACCGGCTGCTGGGACGGCCCGTGAGCTATCGCGTCATCGACGGACAGATGCTCGAGATCACCTACCGCGACGTCGCCGGCATCGCGGATGCGGAAGTCCTCGGTGTAAAGCGGCTCATCGGGGACCATTGCTCGTGCAGTATCAGTCCACAGAGCGCGGAGCGGATCATCGTGCGCTTTGTCGCGCCGCTCAAATAGCTGGTTGCGTGATGCGGACCGCATAGTGAGGTTTCCGTTTCCCACGATCCGCTCCGAGATGCCTATGCGTCGCCTCTCTCTTCTCTGTCTCGCGCTGCTGAGCAGCACCGCACTTTCCGCGCAAACACCGTACCGAACCCCGCCGCAGGTCATCGTCGACATCCTGGATGCGCCGCCGTTGCCGGTGGCGAGCCTGTCGCCCGACCGGCAATGGCTGCTGCTGCTCGAGCAGCGCAGCATGCCGACGATCGCCGAGCTGGCCGCGCCGATGCTGCGCCTGGCGGGGAACCGCATCAATCCGCGTACTGCGGGTCCGCAGCTCCCGGGCGGCATCACGGGACTCGCCCTGAAGCGCGTCGCCGACGGGACCGAACGGCGCGTCAACGTCCCGACGCCTGCGGCGCTGTCCTACGTCATTTGGTCGCCCGACAGCCGCAACGTCGCCTTCGTCCAGACGCGCGACTCGGGACTCGTCCTCTGGGTCGCCGACGCTGCCACCGGGCAGACCCGCGCCCTCACCGGCGCAAATCTCAACGCGACGAACGGCCCGCCGTGCCAATGGATGCCGTCGAGCACCAGCCTCCTGTGTGAGTTCATTCCGGAGGCCCGAGGCCCCGCGCCCGTCGCGCCGCAGAC
>QHUF01000352.1 GCA_003221075.1 Gemmatimonadota bacterium | reverse complement strand
ATAGCCTCATCGTCCGGCAGTCGATCACGATCGCGTTGGATGTCGATCGGGGCACGTCGACCGCCAACGTGACGGTCCAGGGCAGCCAGTTCTACCAGAACCCGTGGAACCCGATGATTCGGAGCCCCGATCCGCGGCAACTCGTGATCCACGGTTCTGACCTCTATCACTATCACAGCCAGGTGATCCAGAGCTCGTTCGCGGGGACGGACTCGGTCGATGCGGGCAACAACTGGTGGGGCGACGTTTCGGGTCCCGATTCGACCTTCTCGTTTAGCGACTCGCTAGGCCGCGCGTCCTTCGACGGGAATGCGGTGCGGTACCAGCCCTATGCGACGGGACCGTTCTTCCCGGCTGGGCCGGCGGTCACGCTCGTGGCGGCGCGCGACACGGTGATCTACGTCGGGGATACCGTGCTGAGCGTGGTGGGGCAACGGGACTCGCTGCGGGTGCGCGTGCTGGATGCCGAGGGGCGCGGAGTTGGCGGGGGAACGGTCGCGTGGAGCACGACTTCTGGCAGCATGATCCCGGGCGGCAGTGACGTGGACGCAGGCGGACGCGCGGGTGCGGCGTGGCACACGGGCGAGTTCGCCGGCCCGCAGACCGCCACCGCGACCGGCGTCGGTGCCCCGGTGGTGTTCCCGCTCGACGTGCTGCCGGGGAACACTGTCGGTGGCGTCAACTGGCAGTTGGACGCGGGATACACGCAGGGTCAGGTCACGGCGCCGAAAGCGGTCCAGTTCACCAGCACGAACCGCCGGGCGCGCATCATCGGGAACGCGCGCGACGGGCACAACAACGGCACCTTCCCGAACGAGCTGTGTTTCGCGGACCCGGATGTGCCGTCGTGCGCCTTTGGCTACGGGCAGATTGACTCCCTCAAGGGCGACACGATCTACTTCCGTCCGACGACGAACCTGCCGCCGACGTTCGTGCTGCGCGGACTGTATGAATTCGGAGCGGGCGGTCGGGACTCTGTGCGCATCACCATGGGTTCGACCGCCGCCCACGTGCGCATCGACCGCGATGTGACCACCCCAGGCACCGTGGACACGGTGCCGAATCCGTACCTGTTCGTCGCCCTGTGCCGCAACGGCAACCCGTCCTTCGGGCCGTGCCAGCGGGAGTTCCAGGTGTTCGTCGTGGATTCGGCGAACACACCGGTCGGCAACAGCGCGGCCTCGTTCAAATGGAAGGTGCCTGCAAACACCGGGACATCTACCGACACCGCGATCACGATCACGCTGGAGCGCGGCGCGTTCAACGATACGGCGCAGGTCCAGGCCCACGAGAACGGAACGACGTGGCTGGTCGCGGTTGATTCGGGTTCGGGGAGTCCGACCCTTGGTAAACGGGACTCGATTCCGATCCTGGTGCAGCAGCAGGCGTATAGTCTGAACGTCATACCGTTCAGCGACACCCTGCTCGTCGGCGGGACGGCGACGTTCACGGCCGCGGCCTTCGACGTGGGCGGCGATACGGTTCGCGGCCTCGCGGTGCGGTGGCGCATCGACGAGGCGCCGCCGCACCTCTCGATCATTGACGAAAGCGCGCCGAATCAGGTGACCGTCCGCCTCGACAGCGTGCCCCTCAACGGTCAGACCGGAGTCACAGCGTTCGTCGTCCGAGCTCCTGGAGACACGCTGTTTGGATTCGCCTACGTGTTCAACCCCATGGTCACGAGCGTCCCCGCGGGCGATCCGCTGCGCGTCGCGGTCGATCCCGTCCGGCGCCAGGTCTACGCTACGGACGTCGAACGCTCGTCCCTGCACGTCTTCGACGCCGTCGCGGAGCGGGAGATCACGAACATCACCGGCATGCCGGGCGCGAACGGCGTCGCGGTGTATCCGCGCACCGGCGATGTCTATGTCTCACGCAACGACGGCGTGGTGAGCCATGTTGATGGCGCAGGAATGAAGCTCCTCGAGTCGGAGCCGGTGGGCTTGGATCTGGGGTTCGTGGCGGTGGACACGACCGACCGGGAGCGCGTCTTCGTCACCGCCGCCGATGCGGGGGCGCAGTATTGGCTGTTCGCGCTCGATGGCAAGAATCTGGCTAATCACCTCGACTCGGTCCCGATCTCGAGCCGCGGCTTCGGCATCGCTTACAACGCGAGGCTCAGCCGCGTGTACGTCGTACAGAACAACGAAGACTCGCTCGCGGTCTTCGACGCCAGCGGATCGCTGAGACAGGTCGCAAAGTTCGGGCTGGGCCAGGCGTCCTACGACGTGGCGGTTAACCCGGTCACCAACCGGGTCTACGTCACCGAGTCTACGTCGCAGCAAGTCAAGGTGATCGATGGCGCGTCGAACACGCCCATCGACAGCCTCTCGGTCGGCTCCAACGTTTACCCGGAAGGGCTCGACGTGGACCCAGTCCGTAACCGCGTCTACGTGGCGCGTCCGGGCTCGGGAGACCCACGAGGTGGGGTCACGGTCATCGACATCGCCGACATCGACAAGCCGCAGATCATCAACTTCAGCGGCATCCTGTCCCCGTGGGTCGTGGATGTGAAGGCTGACCCGGTGACCGGCCGCGTCTACGGCTTGGACACGAGCAACCGGGTCCTCCTGATCCTCCGGTTCACGCCGTAGCGCCTGTCCGGGGTACTCCTGCCCCGGCTGCGATTAGATTCTCATCACATGCCCGACATCCGCCGCCGCCGCACCGTGACGGTGGACGTGGGCGGCGTCCAGGTGGGCTCGGCCCACCCCATCGTCGTCCAGTCCATGACCAACACCGATACCGCCGACGCCGCCGCGACGGCGGCGCAGGTGCGCGCCCTCCACCAGGCCGGCTCCGAGCTGGTGCGCGTCACCGTCAACACCGAGGAGGCCGCGCGCGCCGTGCCGGGCATCGTGCGTCAGGTCGACGTCCCGGTCATCGGCGATTTCCACTACAACGGCCACCTGCTGCTCACCAAATACCCCGACTGCGCCGCCGCGCTCGCCAAGTATCGCATCAACCCCGGCAACGTCGGCTCCAAACACCACGACCAGAACTTCCGGGCTATCATCGAGGTCGCCCTCGCCCACGCCAAGCCCGTGCGCATCGGCGTGAACTGGGGCTCGCTCGACCAGCAGCTCTTGACCGAGATGATGGA
>QHUF01000351.1 GCA_003221075.1 Gemmatimonadota bacterium | reverse complement strand
GCACGCCGGTGACGGGCGGCAACGTCTCGTTCTACAATGAGAGCCCGACCGGCGCCGTCGATCCTACCCCGGTCGTGGGGATGATCGGGTTGCTCACGCGGGCCGACCGCGCGGTGCCGAGCCACGCACGCGCGAGTGGTGACATCGTGTTCGTACTGGGCGAAACTCGCTCGGAGCTGGGTGGATCCGCTTACTGGGAGATCTGTCAGGAGTTCATGGGCGGCCAACCCCCGCGCGTGAATCTCGAGGACGAGAAGCGTCTCATCGATTTGCTGGTGACCGGCGCTGAGCGCGGCCTGATTCGATCGGCGCACGACTGCTCGCACGGCGGACTCGGCGTTGCACTCGCGGAAGTGGCGATGGGCGGTGCGTATCAAGAGCTTGGATTCGGCCTCGACGTCGATTTAACGGCGCACGGCGCACGACTTACGGCGCACGAAGTTCTTTTTAGCGAAAGTCATGGGCGCGCCGTAATTACCTGCTCACCGGACCGCGCTGGTGCGGTACAGGCGCTCGCCGGTGAGCTTGGCGTCCCGCTGTTCCGCGCGGGCACGGTAGGCTCGGAGGATGGGGCCTTCCGCATCGCCCTGCGCGACGGACAGATCGAGGAGTCTGTCTCGCGGCTCCGGGACGTATATTTCAGCGCCATTCCTCGACGCATGGGAGACTGATCGCAAGATGTGCGGCATCATCGGCGTAGCGGGCGTCCCGGACGCATCGCGCGTCACGTATCTCGGGCTCTACAGCCTGCAGCATCGTGGCCAGGAGTCGGCCGGTATGGTCACGGTCGACGGGGCCGGTGTCGCCCGATCGCACCGCGGGATGGGTCTGGTGTCGGACGTCTTCAGCGAGACCGTGCTCGGCGCGTTACCGGGGGACGTGGCGATCGGTCACACGCGGTATTCGACTGCTGGTTCGTCGGTGCTCGTCAATGCGCAGCCGATTCTCGCGGGCTACCACGAAGGCCCGCTCGCGCTCGCCCATAACGGCAATCTCACCAACGCCGAGGCGCTGCGGTCCGATCTGGTCGCGAAGGGCTCGATCTTTCAAACCTCGTCGGACAGTGAAGTCCTGATCCACCTGATCGCCCGCTCCGAGGCCCGCGAGCCGGAAGATCAGCTGCTCGATGCGCTGGAACGTGTCGAAGGCGCCTATTCGCTCGTGGTCACGATCGGCCGGACGTTGTACGCGATCGTCGATCCGCGCGGCTTCCGCCCGCTCTGGCTCGGCAAGGTCGGCTCCGGCTACGTGCTCGCTTCCGAAACTTGTGCCCTCGATCTGATCGGTGCGACGAGAGTGCGGGAGCTCGAGCCGGGTGAGTTCCTACGGATTCAGGGCTCGCCGCCGGAGATCGATCGCCTGCCCTCACTGGCGCCGAAGCCACATCAGCGCTGCATCTTCGAGCTGGTGTATTTCTCCCGGCCCGACAGCACGATCTTCGGACGGTCGGTGGATCGCGTGCGCCGCGCGCTCGGCCGCGAGCTGGCGAAGGAGCACCCGGCGACGGGTGCCGACTGCGTATTCTCCGTTCCGGACTCCTCCAATGCCATGGCGCTCGGATTCGCGGAGCAGTCGGGGCTGAAGCTCGAGCACGCGCTGATCCGCAACCACTACGTGGGCCGCACGTTCATCAACCCCACGCAAGCCGCCCGTAACGCCAAGGTGAAGATCAAGTTCAATCCGGTGCGTGAGGTGCTGGCAGGAAAGAAGGTCGTCGTCGTCGACGACTCCCTCGTCCGCGGGACGACGAGTCGCGAGCTCGTGCAGATGATTCGGCAGGCTGGCGCGAAGGAAGTCCATTTCCGCGTCGCCTCGGCGCCGATCACCGGTCCCTGCTATTACGGCATCGACACACCGACCAAGTCCGAGCTGATAGCCTCGAGCCATTCCCTCGAGGAGATCCGCCGCCATCTGGGCGTCGAGACGCTGGGGTATCTGTCGCTGGATGGGATGAAACGCGCCGCCGGCGGCGATTCGACCGAATTCTGCCATGCTTGCTTTTCGGGCGAATATCCCACTGAAATCCCCGATGACACGCAGAAGGCCAGAAATGCCACGCCGTTACAGGTGACGTTGGCGGTCTAGGCGGCCATCATTTCCGTTCAGCTGTTGTTCCGCACGAGCGCCTAATGGCTCATCACTCGCATCGCGCGGATGCCAACGCACTTGATTGGACTGGCTCGAGAAACTGCTGAAGAGTCTGACGCCTCTCAAGCGCTCGGCCTACCAACCGCGTTCCTCGTGATCGCAGGGCGAAGACTCGATGAGTTAACAGGCC
>QHUF01000350.1 GCA_003221075.1 Gemmatimonadota bacterium | reverse complement strand
GGATAGCGCCGCTCTGACGCCCCTGCCACCCCACCCTGCGCAGGTTTCCGCTGATACCAGACGCAGTAGGAGAACCGCGGATGAGTAGACGCAAGTCCATCCCCGAGGACGCCTCCCTCATCTCCGTCTGGAGGGAGATGGAGTCAGGGCCTTCGCGACGAAGGCTGCATACGGACACCAATGTGGGCGGATCATACGTCACGGCCCGACCGTGCGCGCCGACAAACAGCACAAGCCAGTGCGTGCGGACCTCGTCATTCCATGGCCCCAGGTAGAGCCCCGGCGACAGCGCCCCCTGCGTTGAGTCCGCATGCCCAAGCGCAGCGCCGACCGGCCACGCAGACGACGCCGGCCCTTCCAGGTCCAGGTTCAGCGACCCTGCTAGCGCGCACCCGCGAAGGTAGCCGGGCGTGAAGCGCCAGGTGGCCAGGGTCGTCTTGATGGCGCTTGTCGTGGCGGAATCGGCGTGGGGCATCGAGAGCACGGTCGTAAGACTGGTGTCGACGCGGCCGCTCGCCGTGACTTGCACGATCACCGTAACATGTGGAGGCGCGCTCGGGGGCAGCACCACCGGCGGATTGTCTGGAAACGGGTCGAGGCGCAGATCGGGAAGCCCCAGGGAGTCCGGGCTAGCCGCCGCTCGAAGCGCCCGGAGTATCGCGGCATGACCCACAGGACTCTGACTGCTGAGCGCCAACGCGAATCGATCGTCCCCCAGGTGCCGCAACAGGGCCAGGAGGACCCGATGATGCTCGACGCGCGCCCGTCCTTGGAGTCGCCCGAACACCTCGTAGGCAAACGCGACCGAGATCCCCATCCCAACACCACGCCAAGCGCGGTCGATCACCTCCGGGTACTCCGCGCCCACCACCGCTGCGGCGGCCGGCGCCGCCGGTGGCGACGCATCTGTGGAGGGGGGACGAGCTTGGCCCTGCGCGGCTAAGGGGTAGAGGAACTGAAGTGCCAGACTGGCGGCAATCAGAGGCCGCATCGCAATCCCCTGGGTTTGCGCACAAACGCCCAACTAGAACGCTCCCCAAGCCTGTTTACCGGGAATGTAATAGCTGGGACACAGGAATTTGAAAATCCTGGCGACTCGCCGCGCGCTCTCCAACTTGGCTTTGTCCTGCCGCAGCATCCCAGCGAGTTGCTGATCAAACATCTCCGAATAGTACGCCTCGGCCGCCTTGTGACGCTCGGCATCGGACTTGTAGTCCGCACGGATCGCGGTCAGTTCACCTGGATCGAGGAAGATCCCTTCACATTTCGGGCACTCGTCCACGACCACGTCGCGTTTAACGCTCCAAAAATGGCGCATCATGACGACTGAGTCGCGCGGGCACTTGCGCCGCGGGCTCTGGTCCACTTTCAGTGACGCGTTCTGCGGAACGTTGAGGAGAGACTCCCCGGCCGATTGGTCAGGTTGATCCACTTTGCCGAGCGTCCACTCGTCGAACCACAAGCCGCCGCAGCCGCCCTTGCATGCTTGCACCTTGACGTCGCCCGCTGCGATTTCGGTCATCGCGGTACCGCAGGCTGGACAGTTCATTGTCACGACTCCTGTGGTTGGGATATGGGAGCGGTTTGTTCAGTAACTTAGTGTTGGACGTCGCACAGAGCTACAGAAGTTGGGGGGAACCGAGAACGACGACGCTGCCCAACGGATCGCGCTTAATTTACACGCGCCGCCAGCTTCAAGCGCATGTCAGGCGCCGGGTCGAATTGGAATCCATGTGCCAACGTCAGCGTCAAACGGCCGAATCCGGTTCTCCAGACGGTCCAACCAGCGATTGATTTCGGCCTGTGCAATGGGCTGGGGAGTCGGCATTCTTGCAGCAACGCGCCAGCGACGACCGAACGGCCACCACTTCTTTTCGACGCTTGCCACCTCAAAGCCGTCGCGCTGAAGCGCGCTACGTACCGCCGCGACGCCGTCTTCGGTCCGGACCTCGAGCATCACGGCGATGGGGCACGGTGTGCCGAGCGGCATCGCGTTCGCCGAAAACGCGCGTTCTACCGCGTCCCAGTTGAGATCACGTGATTGACGATCCATGGTAAGAAGGGATAGCTCTCCTATTCACTGACGATGTCGCGTCGTTGAACTATCCGGTCTTCAAAGGCCCGGCGACCTTGTAAGTACTGAAGATGATGCCGGACGGAAAGGCCCTCGTGCTGACGAGCTCGAACGTGCGTGCCGGGGTTTGCTCCGCAAAGAAGCACTTCCCCGTGCCCAACAGGATCGGATAGACGGCCAGCAGGACTTCATCCGCGAGCCCGTGCTCGAGCAGCGTCGATGTCAGCGTGGAGCTACCCCAGAGGATGAGGTGCGGGCCGTCCTGCGACTTGATGCGGCGAATGCCCTCGATGATGTCCGGTCCGAGGCCCTCGAACGGTCCCCATTCAAGACTTTCTGGACGGTGGGTAGCGACATATTTCGTTGCTGCATTGAGGCCGTCCGCCATCGGACTGGTCGGCGCCTTTGGCCAGAAGCCCGACCACAGATCTGTAGGGGAAATCGCCGTCATCGGCGGAGTGCTGAATCACGCCGTCCAGCGAGATGTGTTCGATGATCTTGAGCTTTCTCATTTGAATCCCTGTTCTGGGATGTCAACACCCAGGTCTCGACATCAAGCGATGTGTGTCGTCTGCCCAACGAATCGCGCTTACGCTGCGGCGCGCTGAAGAAAAACGGATCATTCAATATCCTGCGCGCGCCGGCAGCTTCAAGCGCTTGTTAGGCGGCTGGTTGACGATCGCTTGGAGGGTGGCTCGTCCGCGGCCAGAGCAAAAAGGCCACGGCTAATAGCACCACGCCAGCGATCAGTAATGGCACCGACCCGGCAAGCACCATCGCGCCCGCGTGCCGAGGATCGTGGCGGCCCGTGACCATGGCGAAAATGGTCAATCCCGCTCCAATCAGGCCAGCCGAACCGCCTGCCAGCAGCGCGAGCCCAGCAGCCGCAGGTCTCTCGACAAATGGACTTGATGGACATCCCGACACTCACCAGTGCACCGCATTAGCCAGAACAACCCAGAGTACGACGATTACCGCCACGCCCACCAGCGTGATCCAGGTCAAGAGGACCGCGCGGCGACGGGCGAGCTCCGGGTCAGTCGCGCTACTGACCTGCATCCAGAAATACACCGCGAGCTTGAAAGCGACCCTGGGGATCGCGAATAGAAGGTCGACAATCAGAATAACAATTGAACGAAACACGCTGTCTAACGGATCGCGTTTAAGCTGCGGCGCGCTGAAGAAAGATTCGTTCCACAATTTACGCGCGTCGTCAGCTTCAAGCGCATGTTAGGCGGCCCGCGTCATGGTTTGGAGCATTCCAGGCGAGGCAAATTGACGGAATAGCCATTCGCAAACTTTCCACGTATCCCCGCAGGACTCACCGTACCCGTAAAGTTGCGTAAGCCTGTGGCGTACTTTGTGCCGGACGGAAAGACAAAACTGATAGTCGAATCCCGAACTTGTAGATTCATCAGGATTGGTGCGTCCGGTGTTCCTTCGGCCATCTGGAAATGGACGTAAAACGAATCCGCGTAGGTGATAAAGAGCTGAACGCCGCCAAGATCCCGCTTGGAGTAAATGCCATACTTGAGTAGAGGCCCGTGATTCGTGGTGTCGTTGCACGTGGAGGCGTGAATGATGCACCGGAAACGACAAGAGCGGCCAAAACCATGGCGATTGATTTCATGAAGTCTCCAGAGGGGCCGCCTAAAAAGAATTAGACAGAACTGTATATACCGTTTCGGAAAGCATAGCTCGTAGCCTAATACCCCGCGTTCGTGCTCGGTTCAATGAAATAAGCGGTTCGCCACGGCCAGATGCGCTCCCCCTATCGCCGAACCTCTTCGGGCTCCATAATCGCGGTATGTCCGTTGAGCGCCACGTCTACTTCTTCGGCAACGGTCGCGCCGATGGCTCCGCCGCCATGCGCGACATCCTCGGCGGCAAAGGCGCCGGCCTCGCCGAGATGGCCAACCTGGGACTGCCGGTCCCTCCCGGATTCACGCTCTCCGCCAAGCTCTGCATCGCGTACCTCGAAGACGGCACGTTTCCTCCCGCACTGCGCGCCGAAGTCGATCGG
>QHUF01000056.1 GCA_003221075.1 Gemmatimonadota bacterium | reverse complement strand
CGACCGTGGTGACCAGAAAGGTGCCGGTCCAGCCGTCGAGGCGCCTCCCGGCGACGAGTCCCCCCGCAACGACCAGTCCCGCGACGATTCCAACAAGACTCAACACCACGTGAATCAGCGTGAACGTCGTCATTGCCGCCTCGGTGCGAGTGCCGCGGTGATTTACCACGCGGGACCCGGCACCGCAATCGGATCAGGACGTGCACCTGCCGCCGCGGCGGCGTGACCCCCCCCGAATCCTCCCTACCGATCGATCCAGTAGGAGAGCTTCACCAGGAAGTTGTTGTCCGGCCGCAGGTCGAACAGATCGTTCAGGTCCCCGCCGAAGCTGCGCGTGCCCTCGACGCCGTTGAATCCGTGGCGACCCTGACTCCAGACGAGGAACAGCGTCGACCCGGGTCGGTACTCCCACCGGAACACGACGTTGGAGCGGAACTGCTTGAAGTTGAATCCCCCGACATTGTTCGTGTAGGACGTGTCGCCGTATGCCTGATAGCGGCTCGCATAGTCGGCGGCGCGCGGATTCGCCGACAGCTCGCGGACGTCGCTGAACGTCCCCTTCGCGATGAACGGCTGCGCGTACACCTGTAGCGACATGCTCGGGCTGAACGGGTAGGTGACGCGCATCGTCAGCGCGAGCTGCCTCTGTTCGAGATGCGCGAACAGATAATGCGTGACGCTCAAAGTGTCCGTGGCTGACCCCAGCGACTGAATGTCGTTGCGCCGGCGGGAAAAGCTCGGCGACAGCGCCGCCGTCACGCGCTTCGCGATCTTGAAGGTCACCTGCGGCGAAAAGCTGAAGTTGCGCGACCGCCCGCCGTCCCCGCGGAACCAGTTGAACCACAGATACGTCACGATCGGCTTGCGATCGTCGCCGTTGATGCCGAGCCACGGGGCGAAATAGGGGTCCTGCCGCACCGCCGGGCCGCCGCGCGCGCACGCGTAGCAATACGTCGTCCCCAGTTGTCCGATCGTCCCGCCAAAGTGCAGCGACCAGGTGTTGCGGAAGGTCGTATGCGTGTTGGTATTGAACGCGTTTTCTTCGGGGAGCCCCGCGGTCGTCCAGTACTGCCACCAGTTGAAGTTCCATTGGAACCGCTGGTAGTACCTGCGCGTGTGGCGATCGAACCAGCCGGCCCACGTGCTCCACGCGATCTGGTCGGCGCGCTGCAGGTAGCCGAGATCGTTGATCTCGAACCCCGGCGACCGGCGCTCCAGGTTCGACTGGAACAGCAGGTGGCTGCCGCCGACCTTGCCGAACTGCAGGGACTGCGCGTTGCCCGAGAGCGATGTGCGCGTCGGGTCGAAGCGGAAATCGTCGGGCCGCTGGTAGTAGTGCGTCGCATCCTGCTGCGTCGCGGCGATCGCCTGCGCGCTGCCCGCGACCCGGCTGACGTCGAACCAGCCGGAGAGCTCATAGCGGCCGCCCGGGAACCGGTGACGGAAATCGAGGGCTCCCACGTACGCGCTCTTGTGCAGGAAGGGCGTGCTCCACGCGTCATTACCGCGGTTCACGGTGGTGATGATGCCGCCCACGCTCGACTCGCCGCCCCGCAGGTCCTGCCGCAGGCGCAGCACGCCGTAATTGGTCGTCGGCTCGATCGTGACGCCGCCCACCCCGATCTCATGCGCGGTCACGGCGTCCAGCGCGCCGATCGCCAGGCCTCCGGGCAGCCGCCCGGTGAGCTTCGCGGCGCCCAGAATCGTCGTAAACGCCGCCGACGTGGTATCCGAGTAGACCCTTGCCAGCTCGGGCGCGCGACCGATGCGCCGGGAGTACACGAGCCCCTCCCCGGTGCTGCAGTCGTTCACCGCCGTGCAGTTGACGTTGAACTGAAACGTCCCGGCCCCCTGGACGAAGAACGGCCGCCGCTCCTGGAAGAACGTCTCGAATGCCGTGAGGTTGAGCACCCCGGGGTCGGCCTCGACCTGGCCGAAGTCCGGATTGATCGTGGCGTCGAGCTTCAGGTTCGACGCGACGCGGTATTTCAGATCGCCGCCCACGGTCACGTCCTGGGTGCGCCCGATGCCGGTGGCGTTGAACTGGGACACGTTCTTCGTCACGACATAGGGGGCGGCCTCGAGCCGGCGCGGCGCCTCGAGATCGTCCAGCCCATTGATTTCGCCGAACTGCGACACGAACCCCGCCTGCGACTGGCGCAACAGCGGCCAGCTCACCCGCTGGGCGTAGCGGTACACATCGCGATCGACCGTGAAGCCGAAGGTATGGCTGCGTTGCCGTCGGTACGTCAGCTGCGACAGCGGAATGCGGAACTCCGCCGTCCATCCGAGGGAGTCGATGCGCGTCGCGACGTCCCACACCGCGTCCCACGCGAAGTCTTCGTTGCCGTCACTGTAGATTTGCGCGTCGAGCTTCACCCCCGAGGGGTTCACGCCGAACTCGAAGCCGTTGCGCCGGTCGTGATACGAATCGAGCCACAACCACACCATGTCGGACGGGGTGAAGTAATCGCGCCGGGCGAGGAGGGTGATGATGCTGTCGGGGTGCGGATCGAAGCACCGCACGAAAACGTAGAGATTGCCCGCGTCATAGGCGACCTTCGCTTCGGTCGGCAGCTTCGGCGCGCCGCCCTCGCTGGGCCGCCACTCCAGGAATTCCGTGATCGGGGTGGCCTCGCGCCACACGGCATCGTCGTCGCGCCCGTCGATCGTGGGCGACTGAGCGGCGCGTATCGCGGTAACCGCCTTCGGCGTGACCGGTGCCGGATCGGGCCGCCGGGGTGGGCCACCAGGAGCCTGGCTGACGAGCGTGACGGCGGCAAGGAGCGGCAATCCGAGAAGCATGTGGGGTCCGGTTGTTTAGCGGTTCGACAACGGAACCCCGTAAAAGGTTGCTCCCTACGCCTCGATCTTCGAAAACCGCCACGCCCCGGCGGCCACGAACACGACCCCGACCCCCAGCAGCACGGCTACGTCGACCCCGAGGCCGAAGTGCGCGCTCCCCCTCCCGATCAGCAGGCCGCGCATCCCGTCGACGCCATAGGTGAGCGGATCGACCCGGGTGAGCGCCGCGAGGACCCACGGCAGCCCCACCAGCGGATAGAGGGCCCCGGAGAGAAAGAATAGCGGCATCACCAGGAAGTTCATCACCATCTGGAAGCCCTGCATCTCCTTGATGGTCGATCCGATCGCGGTCGCGAGCGCCGCGAACACTACGGCGATCAGCGCGATCAAGAGAAACGCGACCGGCACGGCGAGGACGCTTACGGGGCGGAAGCCCGCGATGAGCGTGACGCCGAAGATCAGGGTGCCCTGCAACACCGCCACGGTGGCGCCGCCGAGCGTGCGCCCCAGCATGATCGCGAGCCGCGGCACCGGGGCGACCAGGGTTTCCTTCAGGAACCCGAACTGGCGGTCCCACAGCATGGCGATCCCCGAGAACATGGCGGTGAACAGCACGGTCATGCCGATCACGCCGGGCGCCATGAACTGGAGGTAGCTGCCCTGGCCCGCGCGCTGAAACACCGGCCCCAAGCCGAACCCGAGCACGCCCAGGTACATGAGCGGGCCGCCGAGCGATGCCACCATCTGGACGCGCGAGCGCAGATACTTCTTCACTTCCCGCAGCCAGAGAATGCCCACGACGGTCATGCGCTCATCGCCTCCACACGCGGGCGACCTGGCGCATCTGGTCGGCGGCCGTGGCGCTCTCGTCGCGGATGGTCGTGCCGGTGAGCGCGAGGAAGGCCGCTTCCAGCGAATCGGTGCCGGTCTGCTGCTTCAGCTCCGCGGCCGAGCCCGTCGCGACGAGCCGCCCGTGGTCGATCACCGCGATGCGATCCGCCACACGATCCGCTTCGTCCATGTAGTGGGTGGTGAGGAACACGGTCACGCCTTCGGTGGCCTTCAGCTTCCGCACATGGGTCCACATCTGATTGCGGCTCTGCGGATCGAGGCCGAGCGTCGGCTCGTCCAGAAACAGGACCTTCGGCGTGTGCAGCAGCCCGCGGGCGATCTCGAGGCGCCGCTTCATCCCGCCCGAGAACGTTTTCACGAGATCCGCCCGCCGCTCCCACAGCTCGAACATCCGCAGCAGGACTTCACACCGCTCCCGCCTGGCCTGGCGCGGCACATGGTACAGCACGCCGTGGATATCCATGTTTTCCCACGCCGTCAGCTCGCTGTCGAGACTCGGATCCTGGAACACGACGCCGATGCGCCGCCGCACCTCCGTCCGATGCGTGGTGGGATCGAGCCCGTCGAGCTCGAGGGAGCCGCTCGTGGGGTGCAGCAGGGTCGTGAGCATCTTGATGGTGGTGGTCTTGCCGGCGCCGTTGGGACCGAGGAACGCGAAGCTCTCGCCGGGGCGCACGTCGAAGGAGACGTCGTTGACCGCCGTGACCGTCCCGAACGACTTGACGACGTGCTGGACGCGGATGATCGGACGATCGGTCAGCGGGGCCTCGGCGCGGCGGGCTTGGCCGCGTAGATGAACTCGTAGTAGTCGCGCATCGTCAGGTCCGCGGCGGCCGCCGCGTCGGCGAGCACGATCGCATCCCGGTGCAGCTGGATGGCGCTCGCCGTCACCATGCTCGTGACCGGGCCTTCGACGGTCTGGGCGATCGCCTTCGCCTTGGCCTTCCCGCTCGCCACCAGCACGAGCTTGCGGGCGTCGAGGATGGTCCCGACGCCCATCGTGATCGCGTAGATCGGCACCAGCTCCCGCCGCTCGAAGAAGCGCGCGTTGTCGTCGATGGTCTGTTTGGACAGCGTCTTGAGCCGCGTCCGCGAGCTCAGGGAGCTCCCCGGCTCGTTGAAGGCGATGTGGCCGTCAACGCCGATGCCCAGGATCTGCAGATCGATGCCGCCGCATTCCGCGATGCGCGCCTCGTACCATTGGCAGAAGGCGGGATAGTTGCTCGTCGTGCCCGACGGGATGTTGATATTCTGCCGCGGGATGTTCACGTGCTGGAAGAAGTGCTCGTGCATGAAGTGGTGGTAGCTCTGCGGGTGATTCACCGGCAGGCCCACGTATTCGTCGAGGTTGAACGTCGTCACCCGGGAGAAGTCGAGCCCCTCCGCCTTGTGCAGCCGCACCAGCTCCTGGTACAGGCCCAGGGGCGTGGACCCGGTCGCCATGCCGAGCACGGCGTTGGGCTTGGTGTTGAGCACGTCGGCGACGACCTGCGCCGCGGTCTCGCTCATCTGCTCGTAGTCGCGTTGAATGATCACTTCCATGACACCCCTCCCGGGAGTCGGGTGCGCGGGGCAGCCCGGTTGCCCGCCAGCATCCCATAGCCCCTATTTATCTGCGAGCCGCCGGGGGCGCGAGGGCGGCCTCGAAAGGGGGGGAGCGCACGCATGGGCACCGGCACGATCGCGATTCTCACCGGCGGCGGGGACGTCCCCGGGCTGAATCCGGCCATCCGGGCGATTACGATCCGTGCGCTGCGCGACGGCTATAGCGTGGTCGGCATCCGCCACGGGTGGGGCGGGCTGGTCGATTACGTGCGCGAGCCGAAAGTGGACAATAGCGAGCAGGTGCTGCCGCTCACCGAGGCGATCGTCAACCGCGCCGGTCGCACCGGCGGCACGTTCCTCCACACGTCGCGCGTCCGGCCGAGCCATCTGCCGCGCGAGCGGCTGCCGGCGCACCTGACCGGGGGGGGCTACGACCAGCCGATCAACGACATCACCAAGGACGTGCTCCAGAACCTCGAGCACATCGGCGTGGACGTGTTGATCCCTATCGGCGGGGACGACACCCTCAGCTACGCCAAGCGCCTGCACGACGAGGGGGTGAACGTCGTCGCGATCCCGAAGACGATGGACAACGACGTCTACGGCACGGACTACTGCATCGGCTTCAGCACCTGCGTGACGCGCACCATCGAGCTGACACACCGGCTCCGCACCTCGGCGGGCTCGCACGAGCGCTTCCTGGTGATCGAGGTGTTCGGGCGGTACGCCGGCTTCACGTCGCTGCTGCCGACGATGGCGGGGGCCGCCGATCGCTGCGTGATCCCCGAGCACCCGGTCGACGTCGAGCGGCTGGCGGAGCTGCTGACCCTCGATCGCAACAAGAACCCGAGCCGGTATTCCGTGGTGCTCGCGTCGGAAGGGGCGCGTCTGTCCTCGCACGACGGGATGAGCTTCGAGGGTGAGGAAACCGACATGTACGGCCACCGCAAGCTAGGCGGGATCGCCGACCGGATCGGCGCGGCCCTGAAGGAATCGTCGGCAAAGTACAACCACGGCCGGCGTATCGACGTCGTGAACCAGCGGCTCGGCTATCTCGTGCGCTCCGGCGATCCGGACGCGCTCGATTCCATCGTGCCGATGGCGTTCGGCAATCTCGCGCTCGATCTCATCAGGCAGAAGCAATACGGCCGCCTGGTCAGCATCCACCGCGGCTTTTACGACAGTGTCCCGCTCGCGAGCGTGACCTCGGAGAAAAAGGTCGTGGACGTCGCGAAGTATTACAACACCGATCGGCTGCGGCCGATCTACGACTTCGACGGCGCGCCGCTATTCATCATGACGAGCGACTGACGCCTCGGCGGAGGCCGGTCGCTCACGGCGAACACTGTGGCTGCGCTTCCGGGCTTCCTCGTAGGATCCCATTCCCGATGGCGATGCGACAGACGGTCGCTGTCCCCTCGTGCCGAGCCACGGCGCTCCAGCCGTCGCGCGTCGCCGCGGTGATTGCGACCGTCCCGCCGGTACTTACGTCGAACGTCAACGCCTGCAGCGCCGTGGTGTACGTGCCGTGGTCGGCGCGATACATCTCCTCGGCCGTCACGAGATTGCGCAGGTCGGACTTCATGGCGGCTTCGGACGCCCGCTCGTTGGTCCGCGCGACCGCGGGCTGCGCGAGCCGGGCGAGGTCCTCCACCGCGACCAGGCGCCAGTATCCATCAACGCGCTCGAGGCTGAGATGCACGACGCCGGCAGCGTCCGACTCCTCGAGCCGCAGACGCACGCCCACCCGGGCCCGGTCACCGCGCTCCTGCACGTCCTCGATGCCCTGATAGCGCTCGCTCCAGGTGCGCGGGTCCCAGGGACCACCGGCTGCGGCACCCGGCGATTCGGTCAGCGCCTCCCACAGCGTCTGTTCGAGGGTGGTGACGAGCGATGGCTTCACCCCCGCGGTGTCCGTTGCTCCCTGTGATGCCGCGGCCGCGATGGCGTCGTCCACCACCGACTCGGCGACGCGGTGCACGTCGATATACCGCTCCGCGGCACGCCGGTCCTTCGCATGGACGGCCTTGGCCAGCTGCTCCAGCGAATGGGTCGGCGAGCGGCGCACCGCCCGGACGCGCCAGGCGAGCACGCCGGCAGCTGTGAGGATGAGCACGCTCACGACAGGCAGGGAAACACGAAGTTGGGCCATGGCTCCTCGCCGTATATTGACACCCACTGCAGCAATAAGGTACTACTCGGCAAGCCATGAGGAGCGATTATGACCGAGGACATGGGAAGCTTCCGCGTGGACGTCGAGATCGAGAACCCCGCCCGGCCGGGCGAGAGGCGAACGGTCAGGTCCGTCCTGGTGGACACCGGCGCGGAGTTGTCGTGGTTTCCCGCTGAAGTTCTCGAAGCGTTGGGGGTCA
Organism: Gemmatimonadota bacterium; assembly: GCA_003221075.1. Taxonomy (GTDB): domain Bacteria; phylum Gemmatimonadota; class Gemmatimonadetes; order Gemmatimonadales; family GWC2-71-9; genus 20CM-2-65-7. The sequence continues at coordinate 3,375 of QHUF01000056.1, read as the reverse complement.
AGCGGAACAACCTGTGGCGGTTTCGTCAGGCAGACGGGACCATTCTCGAGCGCTGGACCGGTACGGTGGTCATCTCCGTAGCGGGAAAGCGGGCGGGGGATGAAGTGGTCTTCGGCGAACCAGCGGATCTCGTGTTGTTCGGCTCGCGCAGCCTCGAAGGGCTCAACTTCCGCGTCGAGCCTGTGACCAAACGATTGGTGGACGCGGGTCCCGCGCCGGCCGCCGTCCTCACCCCTTGATCCCCTCTCCCCCTCGCTGCGCTCGGGGCAGGCTCTTCGGGAGAGGGGAGACGAAGGACGACGGTGCAGGGTCAGTGCGGCACGGACATGTCCGCGTATTGCCGGCCGGCGCGCCAATCCACCAGCTGAATGAGCGACGTGCAGAAACGGGCCGAGTCCTGGCACCTCTTGCCGTCGAACGTCAAGAACGCCCGCCACCGGCCGTTCCGCATTTCCATGACCCCCCAAGGATTCGACTCGCTGACATCATGCGGGTCCAGCCGCACCCCCTTTGCCCGGCCCCATTGCCGCGACATGACCTGGATAGAATCGTCGACGCTCGTCTCCCGTGGGGTCGCCGGGGCGAACGCCAGATACGGCACTTTCCCGTCGGAAGTCACGACGACTTGCAGTCGGCCCCAGGGCTCGGCGAGCGCGCGCTCGCACCGCCGCGCGCCGGAGCCCAATGGCTCGCACCGCTCCCACACCTCCGCGCTCTGGCGCAGGTCGGCGTGGAAAAGGACCAACCGTTCGACGCTATCGAGCGGCATGCCGGGCCGCATGCGCCAGAGAAAGAACGGGGACGTGGCAGGGCCGCCACAGGCGACGATCAGCGCGGCAAGGCCGGCGATGCCGGCAGCACGGGTGAACACGAGTCACCTCCGCGGCTCGAGGCAGAGTGATTTCACGGGCGATCTTCAAAAACCGCCGTGCCTCCCGGGGACGTAGCGGGAGAACTAGAGTGCTCGCGCCCGCACCGCTAAGCCTTGATCTTCGAAAACCGCCACGCCCCAAACTCAATAGACGATCACGACCGGACTGGGCCGGGTGGTGGTCGTGCCGTCCCCGAGCTGACCGAAGGTGTTCGAACCCCAGCAGTAGGCAACCTGACCAAGCGCCGTTGCGCACGCGTGTCGGTCCCCGCCGGTGACGCCCGGACTAACGTTGCTGCCGGCCGGCTGCGGCGTGAGAACACTGTTGAACGTCCCGATCCCGAGCTCGCCCTCGAGGTTTCTCCCCCAGCAATGCAGCGCCTCGTTGTTCGCTTCCGCGCAACTGAATTGACCCCCCACGAAGATCCGCGTGAAGCTCACGCCGCCCGTGACCAAGACGGGGGCCGTGCGCTGTGTCGTCGTGCCATCGCCGAGCTGGCCGTCCGCGTTCTCGCCCCAGCAATACACCTCGAGAGCGCCCGTCACGCCGCACGTGTGATTGCCGCCGGCGCTGATCTCGATGAACGTGTGCGCTCCCGCGACCGGCATGGGACTATTCCGCGCAGTCGTCGAGCTATCACCCACCTGTCCGAACGTGTTGTCACCCCAGCAATACGTCCTGCCCGTAGCGGTCGCGATCGCGCAGGTATGGTTCGTCCCTGCCGTCACGACCGCGAAGGAGATTCCTCCGGCAACCGCTACCGGCGCAGTCCGCTGCACGTTTGTGCTGTCGCCGACTTGGCCGTGATCGTTCGCCCCCCAGCAATAGACGTAGGTGGAGTCCGAGACGGGGACTCCGACGGCGCACGTGTGGGCGCGGCCCGCGGCCACCCAGAAAAACCCAATGCCGCCAGTGACGAGGGTCGGCGAAACACGCCGATCGTTCTGGCTCTTGATCCCGAGCTGCCCGGAAGAATCGGATCCCCAGCAGTACAGGTCGGCCACGGAAGTCGTCGCGCAGGTATGGCTCTCGCCCAGGGCAAGGCGAGCGAAGCTCGCGTGGGGTGGGTCAAACGGTACGCGAACGGGGAGCGCGTTGGATGTCAGCGTGCCGTCTCCCAGCTCGCCGTTCGCGTTGTGTCCCCAGCAATAGACCCCATAACCGACGACCGCACAGGTGTGGTTGGTTCCCGGCTGAACCACATACAGGGGCAGTGGCAGCACAATGTTGAATCCCGAGCCGGTGGCAGGCGTCAGCGATCCCGAGGTGGCGACGAGCGTATAGCCACGCCCCCGTTCGGTGAGACGCAGGTCCCCAAACGTGGCCACTCCATCCACGGCCGCGACGGTCGTCGTTCCCGCAAGCGTGGCGCCGGCCGGGTTCGCTCCCAAGGTGAGCGTCACCGTGTTCGTCGCGCCGGCGATGCGCGTACCGGAGGCGTCCCGCACCTCGACTTGCACCGCCGGCGCAATGGCCGAATCACGTAGCGTCTGGCCTGGCTGGACCGTGAACGCGAGCTGTGTGGGCGCCGGTGGTGGCCCCGACGGCTCCTTGCCGCCGCAGCCAGCGGCCAGCGTCATCACGGCGAGGGTCCAGACCGTGCTCTCGATCGAGTACCGTCCCATGTTCGCCTATAAAGGTCACCCCCACCTCGTGGGACGCAAGCGTGTTGCCTCGAGTCTACGAATTCGGCGGTGCAGCTTGGATGGCGCTGACCGCCTGCTGCGCTCGGGGCAAGCTCTTCGGGAGAGGGGAGACGAAGGACGACCGTCGGTTCAGGGGGTGCGGCTACCCCCCTGCGATCGCGCCGATCACCAGAAACGGCTCCGCGCCCGACGCCACCGCGTCGGGCAACGGCGCGTCCGGCGGCTCGTGCGTCAGATCCCGCGCGCACGCGAAAAACCGCAGGAACGGCCGGCGCTCTGCGGTGACGTGGTCGCGGATCGTGCCACGCAACATCGGATAGCGAGTCTCGAGCGCGTCGAGCACTGCCGCCCGCGTGAGCGGACCTCGCCCGGGGACCTCCAGCGTCACCTCGTCGCGGACCCGCGCCAGCGTTCGCAGGTGCGGCGGCAGCACCACGCGAATCATGGCAACGCCTGCACCTCGACCGACAGCACGGCCGGCAGATCGCGGACGATCGGCGTCCAGCTGTCGCCGCCGTCGGCGGACACGTACACCTGGCCGCCGGTGGTGCCGAAGTACACCCCGCACGGGTCGAGCGTGTCGACGCACATCGCGTCGCGTAGCACGTTCACGTAGCAGTCGCGCTGCGGCAGCCCCTTGGTGAGCGCCTCCCACTCGTTGCCCCCCTTGCGGCTGCGGTACACGCGCAGCTTGCCCTCCGGCGGGTAGTGCTCGCCGTCGCTCTTGATGGGCACGACGTACACGGTCTCCGGCTCGTGGGCGTGCACGTCGATCACAAACCCGAAGTCGGTGGGCAGGTTGCCGCTCACCTCCCGCCACGAGTCGCCGCCGTCGTCCGAGCGCATCACGTCCCAGT
>QHUF01000054.1 GCA_003221075.1 Gemmatimonadota bacterium | reverse complement strand
GTGGCGGCATTCACCATGGCGAGCTGGGCGGTGAAGTAGTAGTCGAACAGCTGCTCGTCGAAGGCGTTTTTCAGCAAGTCTTCAAACGTTGCGGCCGGGGCAGCGCGACCGCGGGTTTCCTGGATCGTGGGGCCGACGGGCGTCTGCGGCGCGACGGGCGCGGGGCCTCGGGCCTCCGGAATGAACTCACACAGGAGGCTGGTGCTCGACGGCATCCATTGGCACGGCGGGCCGTTCGTCGCGTTGAGATTTGCGCCGGTGAGGGCGCGGGTCTGCCCGGTGGCAGCGTCGGCGACCCAG
>QHUF01000055.1 GCA_003221075.1 Gemmatimonadota bacterium | reverse complement strand
TCCAAACAGTACCGGTTCCCGCGCTGGGCGGTCATGGCGGGGAAGTGGGGTGCCGGCGCGATTGCCGTCCTGGTCGTGCTGTTCTTCGCCTTTGCCGGACCGATCATGCGCAACGCCGCACTGGTCCCCGGACTCAAGCGGGAAGTGTCGCGGCTTCGCGTCGAGAACAGTCGAGTCCAGCAGCTCGCGTCCGCGTTGAATCGCGCGGAAGCGAACTACCAGGAGCTGCGTCAAATGCTCGGCGTCAAAGCGCCTCCCGTCTCCCGCAGCGGCGCAGGAGCCGCGGGCGCGGGCGGCACTGTCGCTCGCAATACCGACTTCGCCTCTTCGATGCGCGCGGTGCCAATTCGGGCAGCGCTGCCCGGAGCTGGCAATCGCTACGAACGCGGGGTATCCACACCGTCGCACTGGCCACTCGATGTCCCGGGGTTTGTCACCCGCGGCCAGGTGCGGCCCGGAGTGGTCGACGAATCCCATCCCGGCGTGGATATCGCCGTTCCGCTTGGGACTCCGGTGCGGGCCTCAGGCGGAGGCTCGGTCACGGCAGCAGGCTACGATGGGGACTACGGTTTGTTCGTCCTCTTGCGGCATCCGTCCGGTTATGAGACGATGTATGGTCACATGTCACGGTTGCTTGCAGCCGAGGGCGACGAAGTTCAGGCAGGGCAGGTCATCGGTTTGTCCGGAAACTCAGGGCGGTCCACAGCTCCGCACCTGCACTTTGAGATTCGACACGACAACAAGTCCGTCGATCCGCTGGATCTAGTGAAGGAGGGACGCTGATGGCAGTGTTCTCAGAAAAAGGCGCAACGCCCGCCGGCGGCCGCGACGGCGTTCCGGGGCTATCGATCATCGGCGCGGGGATGCGTGTCGTCGGCGACATCTCGGCGGACGGCGTCGTGAAGATCGAGGGCTCAGTGAGCGGAACCGTGCGCGCGGCGAAGCAGGTCCTCGTCGCCCGGGGCGGGGAAGTGGAAGGCGACGTGGTGAGCCGTGAAGCCATCATTGGCGGCGAGGTGCGCGGAGCGATCTACGCGGAAGAACGCGTCGAGCTGCAAGCGACCAGCGTCGTTCACGGCGACGTGCATACGAAGCGACTGCTGATACAGGAAGGCGGAGAGATCAACGGCGTGTTGCGGATGGGCGAGGACGCGGGCCAGCCGCCGCAGGTCGCGCAGCGTGGCGGCCAGGCACTGGTACGAGCATAGATATCCACACGCCTAGCGCTGCTCCATGTGGATTCTCTAATTCATTGTCAGATATAGCGTTGTGAAGTCCGTCAATGTGGAAAGTCGCGTAACTGCCTCGATACTGTGACTACGGTGTCTTGAGTGCGCCTAGACACTTTGGTTCGTTTTCTCGATGACTATCTCCGTGTCGCCGACGAGGTCGCGGACGCCCCTGAGGCGCTGAATGGCTTGCAGGTCAGCAACTCCGGAGACGTCACGCGACTCGCCGCAGCCGTAGACCTCTGCGAGGCGACGGTCCGCCAGGCGACCGAGCAGCACGCTGACGGTCTCCTCGTTCATCACGGCATGTTCTGGGGTGGTCTGCGACCGCTGGTCGGTCCCGCCTATCGTCGGCTCGCGGGACTCATCAAAGGAAACATCGCACTCTACGCCGCGCACCTTCCGCTCGACCGCCACCCCGATGTTGGTAACAATCCCGTCCTCGCCCGAATGCTGGACGTAAAAGTTCGCGGCGATTTCGGATCCTACCACGGAGCGCCCGCTGGCGTGTGGGGCGAGTACCACGGCACGCGGGAGGAGCTCAGCTGGGCGGTGACCAAGGCCCTCGGTACCGCGCCGCGGCTATTCCCGTTCGGGCCCGAGCGCGTGCAGCGGGTCGGAATCGTCACCGGGTCGGGGGGATCGCTGATTCCACAGGCCGCCGCCGCGGGGCTCGATACGTTCATCACCGGCGAAGGCCAGCACTGGACATTTTTCGATGCCGAGGAGCTCGGCCTCAACGTCTTGTTCGCAGGTCACTACGCGACCGAGACCGTCGGCGTCAAAGCGCTGGCTCAGCACGTCTCCAAGAAGTTCGATCTACCCTGGGTGTTTTTGGATCATCCCACCGGGCTGTGAACGCCCGACGTGTCCTGGCGGTCCTGGCCATCGCCGAGCTGCTCGCGATGACTCCGTGGTTCAGTGCGTCCGCCGTTGCGCCAACGTTGGCGCGCGTCTGGCAGCTTTCCCCCGTCACCACCGCGTGGCTGACGATCTCCGTGCAGCTCGGGTTCGTCGCCGGCGCGCTCGTCAGTGCGATCTTCACGTTCGCCGATCGCCTGTCCGCCCGGCGCCTGGTTGCGGGATCGGCCGCGCTGGCCGCGATCGCGACGCTCGGGGTCGCTGCATCCAGCGGCATCACGCTGGGTATCGCTTGCCGGCTACTCACGGGTGCCGCACTCGCCGGCGTGTACCCGCCTGGGATGAAGATCGCGGCGGGATGGTTCAAAGAAGGAAGAGGACTCGCGATCGGCATTCTCGTCGGCGCCCTCACCCTCGGCTCGGCGAGTCCGCATCTCGTGCGGTGGGCAGTCTCCCCGGCCGCGTGGCGCATTGTCCTCATCGTGGCGGCGCTCAGCGCGCTGGCGGGCGGACTCTTGGTCCTCCTTGTACCAAACGACGGACCATTCGCCGCGCCTTCGCCGCCGTTTGATCTCGCCGCCGCCCCTCGGATTCTAAAAGACCGCGGTGTGCTGCTGGCGAACCTCGGGTACTTGGGTCACATGTGGGAGTTGTACGCGATGTGGACCTGGATGGCGGTGTTCGTTGCCGCCAGCGAGCACGCGCGCCGAGCAGCGGACGCAGATGTGACGGGACTCGCGGCGCTCGTGACGTTCGCGGTGGTCGGCAGTGGCGCGATCGGATGCTGGCTCGGCGGGAATTACGCCGATCGCTGGGGGCGCACCCTCGTTACCAGCACCGCGATGGTTGTGTCGGGCACGTGTGCGAGCGCGGTCGGTTTGCTTTTCGGCGCGCCGCTCGTGGCGCTAATCCCATTGCTGCTCGTCTGGGGAATCAGTGTCGTTGCCGACTCGGCGCAGTTTTCGGCTGCGGTCAGCGAGCTCGCCCCCCGCGACTACGTCGGCACCGCGCTGACACTCCAGACCAGTCTCGGGTTTCTGCTGACCTGCGCGACGATCTACATGCTGCCCAAAGTCGCCGCCGCCATCGGGTGGCGCTGGAGCATGAGCGTCCTGGCGATCGGACCGGCACTCGGTGTCTGGGCGATGTTGGCACTGCGTCGTAGACCGGAAGCGCTGCGGCTCGCGGGCGGAGCCCGCTAGGGAAGAATGAAGACGCCGACCTCGCCGTCGTAGTCGTCCGCGCTGCGCGTCGTGCCGCCGGGCGCCATCCAGGGTCCACCGTCGCGCCGTACGTTGATGCGGTGGATGCCACTCGGAATCCGAAGCGACGCCAGCCACGCGTCGGCGGTCGTCGGACTCCGACTCAGCGCCACGGGGCGCCAATCGGTGAAATCACCGCTGATTTCGACGACCGTCGCGCCGGGCGCGTAGACGGTGAGACGGACGGCGTCATCCCGGCGCGTCTCAATCTCCAAACGCGTAACGGTCGTGCTTGGGGAGCTGTGCGGTTCGCTCGCGTGCGAGTTGCCGGAGAAGACCGGCGTGGCGGGCCTGCGAACGGTAATCCTTCCCAGGCGGACGGCAGCCGTCATGTAACGACCAGCGAGGCTGCCACTGACGGCATCCGTGGGGTAGCGACCGGCGGACACGATCAGTGCCGCCTGGTGTCCGAGGGTGAGCGTCGCACTGCCCTCTCCAAACACGCCGCGTCCCCCGCCGCGACTCCAAACGCGGGCTCCGACCACCCCTTCAAGCACGATGCGATCCCGCCGCCACCGGGCGGATGACCGGAGATCGGTGTACGCCGTGTCGCCAATGAACGAGCGATCCAGCGACACGAACATCGTCTTGTCGGTGCGCAGGAGCCACATGCCAACCGCAACCACGGTGACGGGCCGGGGTCCAGTCCCGAATGACGAGCGTCCCATCGTCGCGGCGATCCATCCACCGCGGTCCTCGTCCATCAAGTGGAGGCGCGCGTCTACTTGTCCGTGGCTAAAGCTCGCGATGTTCGCGTAGTCGCTCGCCCCTGCGGCGAGGCCGAGCTCGCCCCGCCAATGTCGCGCGAGCGGCGTGAACCACGAACCATTGGCCGAGCCATCGATGCTGCGGCGCCCGCTCTGGAATTGCAGGTAGGTACCGCGCGCGCTCACAAAGCCCCGGCCTCCGGGGTGCTGCCAGCGCATCGTGGGTGAAATGGACGCGGCACCGGACGCGAGGAAGCCATCGTATTGGACATCCGTGATGCCGGCCTCGACGTTTGCCGTCACTTGCGCGCACAACGCATGAACACTGACCCCACACGCCAGTCCGATGAGGGGGAGTGTCCGCACGGAAATAGAGGACTACGGCCGGGAGCGGCGGGTAGGGTTGTTGGGGTTATTGGAGCTGCTGTTGGTGCCGTATACGTCCAACGCGCCCGCGTTGAGACGCACGGACGTCGCGGCGCCGGGCGGTGCGCCGAGCGCGATGTCGCGCTCTACGGCGCGTCGGAACTCGACCAGATCGGCGTCCCGCGCTTTCGGCGCGAGCGCAAGAACTGCGGCTGCGGCGCTGTCAGCGGGCACGCCGCTCGCAACGAGGTCGGCGAGTACCGAGAGCGCGATGGTGAGGGGTGGGCGGCGCACGTCGCGGAGATGCGCGAGGACTTCCGGGGTCGCGCCGGCGCGCAGCGCCGCCACCGCAGCCTCGAGCTCCGGTGCCGACGCGCTGGTGCCGAGCGCTCCACGCGCCGTACCGAGATCGACGGCGAGTCGCCGGACGGCCGCGACAATTCGAGCGCCCGACGCACCCTTGGTCGTGCCTTCCAACGCACGCTGAATAATTGGCTCGACTGGGAGCCCGACGTCGCGAGCCGAATCGAGCACGGCAACGACAGTCGCCCGTGTATCAGGATCGAGCCGCTCGAGTCGCGGATCCTGAGTGGCAACCTGCGTCACCAGCAACAGCGCGGCGAGAATCATGACCCTCTCCCTCCAACCGTGACCACCGAGCTCGGCGTTCCGAACTCGTCGTCTTTCGCCGCCGGCGCGCTGGGATCAGCACGCCATTCGACGCCGTTCACGAGAAACGCGTAGCGATAGCGACCCGGCGCCAGCCGAACCACAGTTGCCCAGACGCCGTGCGCGGTTTGCATGGGCGCGCGCGCGGGGTCCCAATCATTGAAGTCTCCGACGAGCGCTACGGAAGCAGCCTGCGGAGCGACCAACACGAATTGGAGGGCGTCGGTCTTGCTCGCGCTGTTCCAAATCCAGGGGCGTGCAACAATGAGGACCGTTGCCAGTACGGCCGCCACTGCAAGCAGAGGCAACAGCAGCCTCGCGCGCCGCTTTGGGAAAGGAACCTGGGCGATCTCGCGCATCACTCGCGCGTCGAGCCCGGGGTCAATCGCCACGGGCCGGCGCAACTGCTGAATTACGCGCTCAACCGTCTCATCTTCTCGCTCAAACATGCTCCGCCTCTCTGAGGTACCTCTGCAGCTGCTCACGTGCGCGCTTCACACGCATCTTGAGGGCCGACACCCCGGCGCCGGTCAACTCGGCGATCTCCCCGTACTCGAGATCTTCGACGTGTTTGAGGAGAAACGCCTCACGGTAGTCAGGCGCGAGGCGCGCCAGCGCGCGATCGACCGCGTCGGTCCAGTCCAGGCGATCCGCCTGGTCGGCGTGGGCGGCGCCGTCCAGGGCGTGCGCGTCGTGCACGAACATGCGGCGGCGACGGGCCGCACGCGCTCCCGTCGTCCGACACCGGTTCACCAGGATCCCGTACAGCCAGGCGCCGAAGCGGGCCGGATCGTCGCAGCGCGCCAGGGAGCGGTAGGCACGCACGAAGCTGTCCTGCAACGCTTCCTCCGCGTCTTCACGATCGCCGATCATGTGGACGGCGTAGCGTCCCAGACGATCGCGGTAGCGGGAAACCAGCGCGCCGTACGCCACGGTGTCGCCGGTCCGGACCCGGCGCACCAGCTCTGCGTCGCTTGGTTCCACCCTGTCTATACCCATCGCGTAAGTCACCGCGTCACAAGGGGAAAACGTGCGCGGCCGTGTGACGCCGCGCGAGACTACCCGGGTATTCAATGCACAAGCGGCGTCCGCGCAACACCCTCAGGAGGAATTTGTCGATGTCGAGGCTGAGCCTTGCCCTGCTTGCCGTCGCCACCATCACCGCGGCCTGCTATCAGGACGACGCGCGTATCGCTCCTAATAGTGCGGGGCCGAGTGCGAAGGTCCTTCTCACCGACGATCCGTTCCCGTTTGATTCGGTGCAGAGCGTGCAGGTCTACATCGTCAGCATCGCCCTATCGACCCACCCGGATACCGGCACCTCGGCGGACAGCATGCAGTGGGTAACGGTTGCCGCGCCGCATCGCCAGGTCGATCTGCTGACGCTGCAACAGGGACTGACAGACTCGCTGGGTGTGGGAACCGTCCGGGCCGACCAGTACAAGGCGGTGCTCGTCACCATCAATGTTGACTCCTCCGCGGGCATCCGCTTCAAGAACGGCTCGGCGGCGGTCGTGCGCTGGAACGGCTCAGGGCAGGAGTCGTACGGCTCGTTTGTCGAAGCACCAATCAACGTTCCAGATACCGGGGCCGTCATCGTCATCGACTTCGATGTCGGACGCAGCTTCGCGTACAACCAGCTCGGTGACGGCGCATTCGACTTCTTCGCGTCGATCCGTGCGGTCAATAGAGGGGCAACCGGCAATATCTCAGGCACTGTCACGCACGATACCAGCGCGGGACCCGTAGGTCCCGTTGCTAATGCGACTGTCAGCGCCTGGGGCGGTGGCCCGAGCAACTGGTACATCCTGTCGACCGGCAAAACGGATGCGGCGGGCCACTATCGCCTCGCCTATCTCCTGCCCGGCACCTACATCGTCGGCGTGGAGCCACCCTCCGGGAGCAACTTCTCGTCGGCGCTCGATTCGAACGTGGCGGTCAACCGCGGCGCCGAAACGACGCATAACGTCACGCTCTCGGCGTTCCGCGGCGACGTCTTCATCCTGGGCGCGAGCTCTATGCTCGCGAATCACACGAATCGCCTGGAAGCGACGGTCGTTAACGCGCAACACCAACAGGATACCCTCGCGTCCGTCGTTTGGCAGAACCTCGACACGGCTGTGCTCGGACTTGTCACGTATGTGGATACGGCGCGCGTGGCGCGGGTGACATCCAAGGCGGTCGGAACCGGCCGGATTGTCGCGTCGAGCGGATCGTTGGCTGATACGCTCGTGATTCACGTAGTTCCAGACAGCACGCCGTAAGCGTCGAGCCAGTCACGGCGCCGCTATATTCCGCGCCGTGACTCCTCCAGCCGTCCCCTCACACCACCGTCCCGGCGGTGGCTTTCGCAATCCGTGGATCGATCAAGCCGTGCCGGGGTTCGGCAGTCTCCTCAAGTGGATGCTCGTGCATCGCACGACGCGGCCGCGACCCCAAGATCCCGACCCATCGGTGTTCGCGCGTGTCCCGCCCGACTTTGTCCCGCCGCGCGCTCCGCGGTCGCAGCTCACGGTGACGTGGGTGGGACACTCGAGCCTGCTGATTCAGCTCAATGGTCTCAACATTCTGACCGATCCGATGTGGAGCGAGCGGGCATCGCCGGTCCAATTCGCCGGCCCACGGCGCTGGGTCCGGCCGGGGATCGCGTTCGAAGACGTGCCACCGCTCGACGTCGTCCTGCAGTCGCACAACCACTACGACCATCTCGACGCCACGACCGTTCGGCGCCTGGCACGGGCGCATCCGGAAGCGTCCTGGATCGTGCCGCTCGGGCTTGCGGCCTTTGTTCGCAAGCGCGGCGTAAGTGACCATCGGGTGCGAGAGCTGGACTGGTGGCAGGAGCACACCATCGGATCGCTCCGCATCGCGGCAACTCCGGCGATGCATTTCAGCAGCCGCGGCATCGGCGACCGCGGCGACACACTCTGGTGCGGCTTCGCGCTGAGCAGCGACGGCGCCAATGGCCGGCACGTGTATTTCGCGGGTGATACGGGCTATCATCCCGAGTTCGGAGCCATCGGCGAGCGCTACGGTCCGTTCGATGTTGCCCTGATGCCGATCGGGGCGTACGAGCCGCGCTGGTTCATGCGCTACCTCCACATGAACCCTGAAGAAGCGGTGGCGGCGTTCCGGGCGTTGAACGCGCGCGTGATGGTGCCGATCCATTGGGGGACGTTCAAGCTCACAGATGAGGCGATGGACGAACCGCCGATCCGCGCGCGCGCCGCATGGGAGGCGGCCGGGTTTCCACGCAGCGGGTATCGCCAGCTTGCGCATGGCGAGACGCTCACGCTCTAGACAAGGATGGTGGAGGATGGTGAAGGTGCGTGAAGGTTGGTGGAGGATCACGGTGGTGCTGCTACTTGTCGGTTGCGCGGCCCCTCGTCCCATGCCGCCGCTGGCGGGTCCGTCATCGGAGCCGGTGATGGAAACCCCGGAGCGAGTCGCTCTCATGACAGCCCCGGGCGAGGCGGAGTGGAAGGCACTCGGCGACGAAGCGACCGCCCTGCTGTCGCAATACCTGCGGATCAACACGACCAATCCACCGGGCAACGAAATCGCGGCGGCGCGGTGGCTCGCGGACGTGCTGCGGCGCGACGGCATCGAGGCGCGGATCTTCGAGCCGGCGCCGGGGAAGGCCAATCTGTACGCCCGGCTCGCGGGCGACGGCAGCGCGCGGCCCCTGATTCTCCTGAACCACATGGACGTGGTGCTGGCGTCGCCCGAGTACTGGACCGTCCAACCGTTCAGCGGCCTGCTCAAGGACGGCTATGTGTGGGGCCGGGGCGCGCTCGACATGAAGGGCGAAGCGATCGCGCAGCTCATGACGATACTGATCCTGAAGCGCGCCCATGTTCCGCTCAAACGCGACATTATTTTTCTCGCGACGTCGGACGAAGAGATCGGCGCGGGCGTCGGCGCCGCCTGGATCGTGGAGCATCAGGCCGATCTCGTCCGGGACGCCGAGTTCCTCCTCAACGAGGGCGGACTCACGCGCGCCGACGGGCGCGGCGGCGTGGAGTTCTACGGCGTCGGCACGACCGAGAAGTCGCCGTTTTGGCTCGACCTCACGGCGCGCGGGACGGCCGGCCACGGCTCGCGTCCGACTCCCGACAATCCCGTGCACCGCCTGATCCGCGCGCTCAACCGCATTGCCGAGTGGCGGACGCCGCTCACCGTGACGCCGGCCGCGGAGCGCTCGTTTCGTGACCTCGCGACGATCGAGCGCGATTCGACGTTGCGCCGCTGGTTGAGCGACATTCGGGCCGCGCTGCGCGATTCGGTCGCGGTCCGCACCATCACGGCCGATCTCACGTTCAATGCGCTGCTGCGCAACACGATCTCGATCACCGGCTTGCAGGGGAGCGACAAGACCAACGTGATCCCGCCGGTCGCGACGGCCGCGATCGACGTTCGGCTCCTGCCCGGACAGGATCCGGGGGCGTTTCTCGCGGAGCTGACGCGCGTGGTGGGTGACACGGCCGTGACGGTGCGGCCGCAGGGCCCTAACTGGCCTGCCACTGAGAGCCCGACCGAGACAGAGATGTTCCGCGCGATTATCGCGGTGGCGCATGCGCGTCATCCCAACGCGCTGGTCACGACGTTGATGCTGGCGGGCTTTACCGACAGCCACTACTTCCGGCGCATGGGCATCGCGAGTTACGGCCTGGGGCCGTTCCCGCTCACGCAGGGTGAGTCCCGCGGCGTGCACGGCAACGACGAGCGCGTCAGCGTCGACGCGCTGCGTTTTGGCGTGCGGTTCTACTACGACGTCGTGTCGCGCGTCGCCGCGAAATGAAGCGTCAGCGAACGCCCGACGACACTCCCGGCGACCGCGGCGGCGCGTTCTTCACGTAGCGGTCGAACCAGTCGATCATTTCAGCGAGCGTGTGCAGCACGGACTCCCGTGCCACGTACCCGTGCGCTTCGTTGGGCAACATCACCAGACGCGCCGTGCCGCCCAGCCCCTTGATAGCCGCAAAGAGGCGTTCCGAGTTGATCGGGAAGGTGCCCGAGTTGTTGTCGGCCTCGCCGTGCGTCATCAAGATCGGTTCGTTGATCGAGTCGGCGTACACGAAGGGCGACATCCGCAGGTACACCGGGCGCGCCTGCCAGAACGTGCGGTCCTCGTTCTGGAAGCCGAACGGCGTGAGCGTCCGGTTGTAGGCGCCCGAGCGCGCGATGCCGGCCCGGAACAGGTCCGAGTGCGCTAGCAGATTAGCCGTCATGAAGGCGCCGTAGCTGTGCCCGCCGATCCCGATGCGGTCGACGTCGCCGACGCCGGAGTCCTCGACGGCCTTCACCGCGGCGCGCGCGCTCATGACGAGCTGCTCGACGGAGTGATCGTTCGCCGTGTCACCGCCGATGATCGGCATCTTCGGGTCGTCGAGCACCGCGTAGCCTTGCGTCAGGAAGAAGAGGTGTGACGGCCCGCGGACGATGTTGAAGCGGTTGGGCGCCGCGGTCACCTGTCCGGCCGCGCTCGCCGAGGCGAACTCGATCGGGTAGGCCCACATGACTACTGGAAGTCGTGAACCAGGGACGTAACCGGGAGGCAAGTACAACGTACCGGAGAGCGGCACACCGTCTGCCCGAGTGTAGGTGAGCAACCGCTTCTGGATCCCGGTGAGCTGCGGGGCCGGATCCTTGAATGCGGTGAGGGCGCGCAGTTTCGTGCCCTGGCGCACGAAGTAATTCGGCGGCTCGGTGCGAGACTCGCGCCGCGTCACGAAGCTCTTGGCGGCGTCGTCGAGCAGGGCGACGACCGATTCGTAGTGGACCGTATCGGCACGCCATAGCCGTTCGGTTTTGCGAGTAGTGAGGTTCAAGCGGTCGAGGAACGGCCGGTCGCCCTGTGGTGAGGCGCCGGTACCCGTGAAGTAGATCCAGTCGCCGCTCCGCTGCAGCGCGAAGTCGCCGGTGGGTGTCATGCGAATGAGCGGGAATCCGGGGTCTGAGTACCGCTCCTCGGCGCTGCGGTCGAAGAGCAGGACGGGCGCAGTGCCCGGCTTGTTCGCGTCGACGATCCATGTCTTGGACCAGCGGCGCTCGCGGTCGTACTCCTGCAGGAATCCCACGCCTTGCGTGTCCCACGTCAGGCCGGCGTAGCGCTTCGCGAGGCGCGCCAACTCCGTGGGCTCGGCGGTGAACGGCGCCGCGAGGGTGACGACGCGGTCCTGGCGCTCGGCCTTGCTGCGCGGGTCG
>QHUF01000349.1 GCA_003221075.1 Gemmatimonadota bacterium | reverse complement strand
GGCGACGGAGCTCGCCGGCGGCCACGCCGAGAACGCGTTGCCGCAGAGCGCGAGCGCCACGGTCAATTGCCGGATGCTGCCTGGCACGCCCTGGGAAGAGGTGCAAAGGACCCTCGTCAGGGTCGTGGATGACACGGCGGTCAAGGTGACCGTCGTAACGGCGGCAACCCCCAGTCCGCTGGCGGCGCTCCAGCCCGACGTCATGAGCGCGATCGAACAGGTCACGACGCGGCTTTGGCACATCCCGGTCATCCCGGTCATGGAGACGGGCGCGACCGACGGCCTCTACCTCCGCAATGCGGGGATTCCGGTGTATGGCGTGTCGGGCGTGTTCGTGGACATCAACGACATCCGCGCGCACGGCCGCGACGAGCGCATCGGCGTGCAGGACTATTACGACGGCGCCGAGTACATCTACCAACTGGTAAGGGTGGTTTCATCGGCACCCCGGTAAAGCCTCGCGGTCTTGATGGCGTCGTGGCGGCGCAGACCCGCCTCAGCCACGTCGATGGTTTGGCGGGCGAGCTCATCGTTGGTGGCTATCAGCTCAAGGAGCTGGCCGGGCGCGTCAGCTTCGAAGAAGCAGCGCACCTGTTGTGGCGCGGCGCGTTGCCGTCGCGCGACGAGCTGAAGATCCTCAATAAGGAAATCGCGGGGTTGCGGGCGTTGCCCGAGGAAACCATGCACGTGGTGCGGGCGGCCGCGAAGGCGCCGCCAATCGACGCGCTGCGCATGGCCTGCGCTACGATGTCGCTCGATCTGAAACAACCGGACGACATTTCGCCCGCTGCCGACATGCAGGCTGCGAAAGTGCTGGCGGCCCGCTTCCCGACCGTGGTCGCCGCGCACGCGCGGTTGAGCGCCGGCAAGGAGCCGATCGCGCCGCGCACCGACTTACCACTTGCCGCGAACTTCCTGTACATGATCCACGGCAAGGAGCCCGATCCCATTGCCGCGCGGGCGGTCGATACGTACTGGGTGACGGTGATCGACCACGGCATGAACGCCTCGACATTCACCGCCCGCGTCATCGCGAGCACGCGCTCGGACATGGTGAGCGCCGTGACGGGTGCGATCGGTGCGCTCAAGGGTCCGCTGCACGGCGGCGCACCGGGCCCGGTGCTCGACATGCTGAAGGACATCAAATCCGGCGATCGCGCCGAGGCATGGGTGCGCAACGAGTTGGCGGCGGGCCGGCGCATCATGGGATTCGGGCACCGGGTGTACAAAGTGCGCGACCCACGTGCCGAGGTCCTCAGCAGCGTTGCCGACAAAATGAGCTCGGCGGCGCTCGACAACCGGAAGCTGTTCGAGCTGGCGCGCGCCGCGGAGCAGACCATTCTGAAAGTGCTCGACGAGGTGAAACCGGGGCGGAATCTGCGCACCAACGTGGAGTTCTTCACGGCGCTCGTGCTGCAGGCCCTCGGGCTCGAGCCGCGTTCATTCGTTGCGACGTTTGCGTGCGGCCGCGTCGCCGGGTGGTGTGCCCATGTCATTGAGCAACACAGTGAGGACCACTTGATTCGGCCCCAATCGGAGTACATTGGGCCCCGAGGATTGAAAATCGGCGGCGAATGAGACGGCGGCGAGAGAAATCGGCGGCGAGGGGGCGGCAAATGACGATGCGATTGGTCGTATTGTTTCTGCTTGTAGGCGTTACATCGCTTCACGGGCAAGTTGAGGATTCTGTTCGCGCCGTCGAAATGCGCCGCCGCGAGGCGCTCCTCGCCGCGGACACGGTCGCGCTCTCGCGCATGTTAGCCCCCGATTTCATGGAAATTTCCCGCCTGGGCACCGTCCGTACGCGAGCCGACAACGTTCGCGACATCGCGAGCGGCGCACTGCACCTGACGTCGATCAGTTACGACAGTCTCAACGTTCGCGTTTACGGCGATGTGGCCGTGCTCACGGGGATCGCCGACAATACCGGCACGATGCGCGGCTTTCCATTCAGTGGAAGAATTCGGTACACGCGAGTGTTCGTGCGGCGGGACGGCCGGTGGCAAGCCGTACTGATGCAACAAACCCCCATACAATAAGACTTGACCCACCGTGTGTTGATCGCTGCCGAGCTCAAGAATCTCCTCGAGCCGTCGCAGCTGACAGACCTCGATATCACCTGGCTTGCCGCGGATCAGCCCACGCCGAAAGGTGACTGGGTGGCGATCGTTCCGCTTCTCTCCCGATGGGTGGGAGGGACAGAGCTCAAGCAGCTCCCGAACCTTCGCATCGTCGCCAACTGTGCGGTCGGCTACAACAACGTCGATCTTGTCGCGGCCGAGATGCGCAACGTGCTCGTGACGAACACCCCCGGCGTTCTCACCGAGGCGACAGCCGATCTTACCTGGGGGCTGATCCTCTCGACTGCGCGCCGGCTCGTCGAAGGCGTGGATCTCGTTCGGAGTGGCAAATGGACCGGCTGGCATCCCGAACAGCTGCTGGGCCTCGAGCTGCGCGGGCGGACACTGGGGCTGTTCGGCGCCGGCAGGATCGGCCAGGCGGTCGGGCGCCGCGCACCGCCGTTCGGTTTGCGCGTCCTCTACACGGCGCGGACGCCCAAGCCGGAGTTCGAGCGCGAAACGGGCGCCAGACGCGCGGACGCGAGCCAGCTGCTCGCCGAGAGCGACATCGTGAGCTTGCACGTGCCGTCCACCCCGGAGACCAAGGGGATCATCAACGGCGAGACACTCGCGCGCATGAAGCGCGGCGCGATTCTCATCAACACCTCGCGCGGCGACCTGATCCGCGAGGAAGCGCTCGCGATGGCGCTCGAGTCGGGACACCTCCGCGCCGCCGGTCTCGACGTCTACACCGACGAGCCGACGATCCATCCCCGGCTGCGCGCCGCCCCGCGCACGGTGTTGTTGCCCCACATCGGGAGCGCGACAGAGGAGACCCGGCGCAAGATGGCCGCAATCGCGGTCGCGAACGTGCAGGCCGTGCTGAACGGCAATCCTCCTCTGACGCCGGTGTACGCCTAGCGGCGCTTCAGCAGGTCCACAATTGCGTCGCGATGGAAAAACTCGGCCCAGCCCAGGGCGTCGCTGTCGTGCTTGCTGTCGCGAATGGTCAGATCCGCGCCGCTTTCCACGAGCGCGCGAGCG
>QHUF01000348.1 GCA_003221075.1 Gemmatimonadota bacterium | reverse complement strand
AACGACTCGACGAGATTCACACCACACGCCCGTCGCTCATCTGGATCACGCGCCCGGCGCGCGCCGCGACGCCGGGATCGTGCGTCACCAGCACGATCGTATGCCCCGCCGCATGCAGCTCGGCAAAAGTCGACAATACTTCGGCGCCGGCGTGCGAATCGAGGTTTCCGGTCGGCTCATCGGCCATGAGGATCGCGGGCTCGCCGACCAGCGCGCGGGCAATCGCGACGCGCTGGCGCTCACCGCCCGACAGCTCGTCGGGTCGATGGCCAATGCGGTCCGAAAGACCCAACCGCTCGAGCAGCTTGCGCGCGCGCTCGCGCCGCTCGCTGCGGGGCACGCCGCCGCGATACTTGAGCGGGAGCGCCACGTTCTCCTCGACCGTGAGCCGTGGCATCAGGTTGAATGTCTGGAAGACGAAGCCGACTTTGCGATTGCGGACGTGCGCCAAACGCTTGCCCGACAGAGTCCCCACGTCCTCGCCGTCCAACCGATAGCTGCCCGAGGTGGGAGAGTCGAGGCAACCGAGGATGTGCATCAGCGTGCTTTTTCCGGAGCCCGAGGGACCGGTGATCGCAATGAACTCACCGGCGGCGACGTCGGCGTCCACGCCTCGCAACGCTTGCACATCCACCTGCCCCAGCCGGTACGTCTTGGCGAGGCCGCGCGCCTCGATCAACGACGCGGCGCCCATTAGCGCCGCCGGGCCGGATTCCGAGCCCGATCCACCGCGGCCACCGGATCCTCCAATGCAATCGAATCGCCCGCGGCGAGACCCTGCACGATTTCAACGTAGTAGAGATCGGAAAGGCCGAGGGTCACCGGCACTGGCTGCGGTCCGCTGCCGCTGAGCTTGTAGACGACCGGCTTCCCTTCCTTTAATAGGACCGCCTCCACGGGGACTCGCATGGTCCCCGTGCGGACCGGACCCGAGATGCGCACGTTCGCGGTCATGCCGGGCCGCAGCACCCGGGCACCGCCCGTCACTTCGATTTCGACATCGAAAACGCGTACACGGTCCTGCAGGCGCGCAGCGGGCGGCACCAGGCGGACGACGCCTTGCGCCGTGTCGCCGGGGAAGGCGTCGACGGTGAGAGCGACAGGATCGCCTTTCTTCACCTTGCCGATGTCCACCTCGTTGATCGCCGCCTTCACGAGCAGCGTCGAGAGATCGGCCATGGTGAAGAGCTCGGTGCCTCCCCCGAACGCGCTCGTGCCTCCCACGACCGTCTCTCCCTCCTCCACGCCGCGTCCGATGATGACACCCGCGGCGGGCGCTGTGATGCGCGCCCACTGAACCGTCGATCCGGTCGAGTCCCCCGCCGTGACGCCCGAGCGCTGCACCAGCTGCAGCTGATCCCGGGCCGTCTCCCACTGGTTTTCCGCTTGCTCGTAGGTCACGCGCCGCAGGTCGAGGTCGGCCAGCGTAATCCCGCCGATCGCCGACAGCTGCTGCGCCCGCTCGTAATCCCGCTTGGCGTTGTCACGCGCGATTCGCGCCGTGGCGATCTCACTGCGCAGAAGCGCGAGGCTGTTCGCCTGGGCCATGTCGGGCACGATGCGCGCCAGCACCTGCCCCGTCTGCACGCGATCGCCTTCGCGTACATAGAGCTGCTGGACGACACCGGAGATGGGGGATTTCACGACGATGCTGCGTTCGGGAGAGACGACGCCGGTTTCTTCGACGATGACGCGCACCTCCCCGCGATCCACCACACCGACTTTGTAGGGGCGGCTCGAGCCGTCATCGGCATCGGCCTTGCTGCACGCGACAAGAGGGATGCAGGAAGCGACAGCGGCGAAGACAAACGCAGGCTTCATGGGGCCCTTCGGGGCAGTGGGGGTTGCCCCTACGACGGGGGCTGGCCGGGCACGGTTTCACGGTGAAATTACTGCCCCCATGACCAGCTGGCTTGGCGAGTGGGCAAATCTGCTCCTGCGCTGGACGCACTTCATCGCCGGCATCGCCTGGATCGGCAGCTCCTTCTACTTCATCTGGTTGGACCGCGCGTTAACGAGACCCGAACAACCAAAGGCGGGGGTCGAAGGCGACCTCTGGATGGTGCACAGCGGGGGCTTCTACCAGGTCGAGAAGCGCCGTCCGGGGCCCGGGGAGGTGCCGGCCGTGCTGCACTGGTTCAAGTGGGAAGCCATGCTCACCTGGATCAGCGGGATCGCCCTGCTCGTGCTG
>QHUF01000310.1 GCA_003221075.1 Gemmatimonadota bacterium | reverse complement strand
CAGCGTATTGAGAGAAGTGGCGCAGCACTCCGGCGACGTACTGACTCCCCTTACTCCACGGCTTCTTTCTGACTTTGATCCAGGTCGAGTCCGGCGAGGCCAGGTAGCGAATGATGTTCAGTGAGTCGGTGACCTGGGCGATGCGGAGCGTATCGACCGTCGGTACGCCGCAGTCCGAGAAGGTCGTAAACAGTACCGCCGACCATCCAGCACCGTTGGTTCGGAACCGGAGGCCGTCGGGCTGAAACCGGACCCAGCGCACGGTGTCTGCCGGCGCCACGGCGGTGATGCTCACCGTGTCGCTGAGCGCCATCGAATCGACCCACAGATAGTGGTGGCCGACGGCGATGAGGCCCCCCGCCGGTCCGATCACCTGGGTCACGGAATCGTAGGTCTGCGTACACGGCACCAGGCCGGGGCCGCTCGTGTAGTACCAGCCGCGACCCCCGCGCTGGAAGGCGGGGACGCCCGTGGGCGAGGGATCGCCGCAGCTCACGGCGGCCGCGGCGCAGACCGCCAGCGCGAGCGGGATCAGGGAACGGCGAACGGACATGCGATTCTTCGAGTTCATGGTCAGTCCTACCACGCCACGGCGTAGTTCGAGAAATGCTGTAGCTCCCCGATCACCTGCTGTTTGCCGTGTGCTCTCTTGAACCGATGGTCGTTAGGCGGGATGTTGACCGGAGTCAGAAAATCGATGACCTGGAATGCATCCGTGACGAGCGCAATACGGGGTGTCACGGTCCTGGGAATCCGGCAGTTGTCGTACGCCAGCACCAGCAGCGTACTTTTCTGGAAGTGAAGGCCCGCGGGCTGGAAGCGAACCATCGCCACAGTGTCCGATGGCGCGACCGCGGTGATCGTGACCGGCGCGCTGAGCGCCCCGCCCGGGACCACCAGCCAGTTGCGACCTACTTCAATGACGCCCCCCTCAGGCCCGATCGTCTGGGTCACGGAGTCGTAAGGGAGCGGCCGGCACGCGACCAGCGAGTCGGACGCCTCGTCCTCGTCGTCGGGGGGCTCGGCGGGGTCGCCGCCGTCGTCGCCGTCGTGGGTGCCTCTGCCAGCCATGACGGTGGGCGTACGCGCGTCGACGCCGACGGGAGATGCTTCCCGACAGCTCGAGACGAGCACTGCCGCGCCGGCGAGCACCCCGAGGACAATAAGGAAACGGCGGACGATCATGCGATACTCCCAGTCTGCGGTGATAACCGAAGGCGATCGTGCATCGGCCGGGAAAGCAGAAAGCGTTCCACGAGTGCGCTCCACCTAGGCCGGTGATGCAGCGAGAGTTGCGTGTGTGAACGCGTTATGCATGTCGGTGCGACAGGGTCGCTTTGGCCCTGAGGGCGGGTCGATTGGGACCTCCGCGCGCAGCGTCGCCAGATCCCGGGACGCCGCAGCCTGGAGCTCAGGCTGGCGGTACAACTCCGCGCACCGGATCACCTCGTGGAGCGCCCGTTCGGCAGCCGCACGGTCGCCCTCTGCCGCCCGCACCACTGCCACGACGCGAAGATCCTCGGCGTCGTGGATCGCATTGGGGACGAAGCCGCGCAGCGCTGCGAGCGCGTCCAGGTCGTGGTGCGCCAAGTCCAGCTCGCCACGCAGGGCGTGGAACTCCGCCCGCGCCCGCAACGTCAGCGCCGCGGGATCCCCGCAGCTCGAGGCGACAATGGTCACGTGGCGGGACGACGCAGATGCAAGCGAGCTCCGAATCGAGAGGTTGACGACCGACGCTGAAAGCAGGAAGCGTTCCGGCGTCGCCTCTGGAGCTACGTCGTTGATTCGTCGGGAGTTGTGCGTGCAGGCGTGATCGGCACGTGGGGGCCCCAGGGTCGTTTCGTCCCTGGGGGTGGGGCGATTTGAACCAGTCGAACGCGAAGCCTAGTTTCCGACCCGGTCCCGATCGCTCAACTGCGACGCTGGAATGCGCCACGTTCGCACCAGCGCCAGCCATGAATCCGGCCTGATTGTAACTTCGCTGACACGCCGATTGACGGCGGCCACATTGTCGGGAGCGTACAAGGGGGCGGCCGGCGCGTCGCTGTTCCACAGCGCGATGGCACTGCGCAGCAGACGGGTCGCTGCATCTCGATTGCGCGCCGCCACCGCGCTCTCCAGCAGGCGATCGAGCTGCGGATTGTCGTAGCGGCCGGGGTTCTGCCCGCCGAATCCGCGCCGGGTCCAATTCTGGAGCGTCCCGTCGATGGGCGACGGCCCTGAGGCCCACGCTCCTAGGAACGCATCGAACTGACCAGTGCTCGTCCGTTGCTGCACCACGCCGAGATCCACCTCGTCGATGCGAACATCCCACCCGAATGGCTGCAACTGCGCCTGAATCAGACGCGCGTACTGCCGGCGCAAACCGCTCGTGGTGGGCACGAGCAGGTG
>QHUF01000321.1 GCA_003221075.1 Gemmatimonadota bacterium | reverse complement strand
CCGAAACTCTCGACGATCGCTCGCGAGTGTTCGCGGACGAGGGCGCGGGGCCGCTCACCGCGCGCCCGCAGCGCGTCGAGCACATGTGTGCCGACGAGCCCGGCTGCGCCAGTGACAAGAACCGTCACGCGGGAGCGACGCGGGGCGCGTCGAACGGCAGCTCGACGACCCGAGCTTCGCGCCCCGCTGCGCGCACGATCGCGCCGGGGGGGACCTCGCGGCGCACGATCGCAAGACCGATCCAGCGGCCGAGCACCGACCCGCCGCCATCCGGCAGCCATGCGACGCTGGTCACGCGCCCCACATCGCGCTCCTCGTGGGTGACCGCGCTCCAGCCGCTCGCCGGCGTTGCGGGCGGATCGGTCTCGAACAGCAGGCCGCGCAAGTGCCGGTTCGCATGCCCGCGGAAGTGCAGGCGGCTCACGGTCTCCTGGCCGGTATAGCAACCCTTGGTGTACGACACGCCGCCGATTTCATCGAAGCGCACTTCCTGCGGAATGGTCTTCTCGTCCACCTCGGAGGCGAGCCGCGGCCACCCCGCGAGGATGCGCGCCAGCTCGAGTGCCTCGGGCGTTGAGGCGTGCGCGCCGGCATCGACCAGCCGTCGTTGCATCGCGGCGAGATGGTCGGCTGCCACCGTGACCTGAAACACAAACGGCGCGACATCGCTCGAGCGCGCGACTTCGAGCGCAATCCCGCTCACCGATCCTTCCAGCACGCGATTCGAGCCGTGCGGCACCGGGAATCCGGCCGCGCCCATGACGGCGACGGCGTGGGCACCCGCGATGCGGAGCACCGCTGTGTCTTCCGTCCGGTCGCTGGAGCGCGCGAGCCGTGGCGGGACCGAGCGCTGGAGCACGGTCAGGGCGCGCTCGCGCCCCTCCACCGGGACCGTGAAGCGGACGCGCGACCCA
The DNA here is from genome assembly GCA_003221075.1 of Gemmatimonadota bacterium. Taxonomy (GTDB): domain Bacteria; phylum Gemmatimonadota; class Gemmatimonadetes; order Gemmatimonadales; family GWC2-71-9; genus 20CM-2-65-7. The sequence goes on along the minus strand of QHUF01000321.1, from coordinate 4,565 downwards.
AGACGCGCCGCCCACCCATCGACCACGAGCATCCCCTTGGGTGTGAGCAGCGCCCCATAGACGAACGCGCCGTCTCCCGGCTTCTCGATGTCGCTCGTGAGCAAGCCCTGAAAGCACGTGATGGCGCCTTCGCCGGGACCCAGTAGATCGATGATCCCGACTTCAGGGGGAGCGACGATGGCGCCCGCACGCAGCTGGTCGACGATCTCGGCGGGGACCGCGTCACGCTCGAGCCGGGTGACGGCCGGGCTCGAGGGGGCGCTGGGGAAGACGTCGCTCACAGGTCGGCCAGCTCGGCGGCCGAATGGCCCGCGAGTGAGTCCCACACGAACGCGGCACCTCGGCCCTCCAGCGACCGCGCCGGATGACTCGTCGTGAGCATCCCGCAGGCCATTCCCGCGGAGCGTGCGGCCTGCAACCCGGGCAAGGAGTCTTCGATGACGACGCACGCACCGGCGGCAATGGGGCGGCGGCGGTTCAGCGCCTCGTGCGCCGCGAGGTACGACGCGGGATCGGGCTTGCAGTGGGAGACATCGTCCGCGGCAATGATGATCTCAAAGTGACCGCCGAGCTTCGTTTGGCCGAGCACGTGATCGATCTCGCTCCGCAACGCTCCAGACACGATTCCCAGGCGGAATCGTCGCGCCGCGTCGGGCACGAACTCCGCTGCGCCGCGCACCAATCGCAGCGATTTCCGAACGAGCTCGAGATAGAGCTGCGACTTCTTCGTCACGAGATGCTTGAGCATCTCCGTCGTCAGTGTCCGTTGGGCGTTGCGATACGCGTAAACGAAACCGGTCCGATCGTCCAGGCCGAGATACTCGGCGTAGTACTGCTCGCGCGTCAGCGTGATGCGCTCGTCCGCGAGCACGCGCTGCAGCGCCTCGCAGTGCTGCGACTCATCGTCCACCAGAACGCCGTTAAAGTCGAACAGCACCGCTTCGGTCACAGCGTCTCCTTCAACCAGGCTACGACGTTGGGCCAGCAGGATAGCCTCGCGCGCTCGCTTAACACTAATCCGCGATGCGACAATCCCGCCTCGACCGCCAGCTTCTTGTTGGCCCCGCCGACGCGCTCGACAACCTGCCGGCATGCCCTGGGCGGCGCAAAGATCCAATCGGCGCCACCAGCCACGCCGAGATACGGCGTGCTCAAGGCGGCCAGGCCGGCAAAGTAATCGAAGCCATCCATTCCGAGCCATCGGCCGCGCACGTTCCACTCCATCCATTCCGCGATGATCTCGGCCGCTTCGTCTTCGTTGCCGAACCGCAGCGAGCGCGCCGGGAACCGGCCCAGCAGCCGCGATACTGCCATCGTTGCGGCGGCCAGGGTACGCCGTACGGGCCCGAGACGGCGCGGGCCAGGAGTTCCGAGCGTCACGATCCCACGAATCGGCGCGGCGGCCGCCACGCGCGCGAGCCAGCACAGCCCTGCGGCACCGCCGGCGGAATGCCCCAGCCAGGCGAGCGGTGCGCCATCCGTCTCTTCGCGCACGCGCGCGACGAGCGTCGGAGTGTCGTGGAGGACCCAGTCCTCGAACGTCCACGCACCGCGCCGTGGTTCGCGCGCGCTCTCGCCATGATGCCGCAGGTCGGCGAGCCAGACGTCGAGCCCCGCGGCGCCGAGAAAATGCGCCATCCCTGCGTGCAGCCAGAAGCGGTGGTTGGTAAAGGCGCCATGGACGAGGAGAACAGCAGGGCGGCCATCGCGATAGGCGCGCAGGCGGTGGAGAGCGAGCTCGACGCCGTCGGGCGTCGTGAGGCGCCGGGGCGGGGCGCCTCCCGCCGTCACTCGTACCGCCCGGCGGCCCGGTACGCATCGTCGAGCAGCTCGACGGGATGACACGCGCGCGCCGCGATGCCGGCGGCCGCGAGTCCCGCGCCGATCTGCATGAGGCATCCGGGATTGCCGGTGGCGACGACCTGGGGCGTGGCTACGCGCAAACGGTCGAGCTTGGTATTCAGGACGGCACGAGACATCTCGGGCTCCAGCAGCGTGAATAGTCCGGCGCTGCCGCAGCATTCCGCGGCCCCGGGAACGGGAACGAGCTCGAGCAGCGGGATGGCGGCGAACAGCTTGAGCGGCTGCACGGCGACGCCCTGGGCGTGGAGCAGGTGGCACGGCGGATCGTACGCGACGTGCAAATCGAGCGGCGCCCCGGCCACGGGTCCGTTCATGCCGTTGCCGGCGAGCAGCTCAGTGACGTCACGCACGCGCGCGCCGAATCTTTCCGCACGCACATCGCCGAGCAGCCGCCCGTATTCCTTCATCAGGGCGCCACAGCCGGCGCTATTTACGACGATCGGCTCCTCGCCGTCGCCGAACGCGTCGACGTTAACGCGGGCCAAAGCGCGGGCTTCATCGACCAGTCCCGCGTGCTCATGCAGCGCACCGCAGCAGACCTGGCCGCTGACTTCCTGGACGTGATATCCATTCACGCCCAATGTGCGGATCGTCGCGTCGTGAACGTGGGAGAAGAGCCCGTCCATGACGCAGCCTCTGAACAACAGGGCGGCGAGGGGCGGCGAAGGGGCGGCGAAGGGGCGGCGAGGGGTCTTTGCCGCCGCCGTTCTCGCCGCCGCCTCACTCGCCGCCGGTTTCGTCGCCGCCAACATTCCCAGGGCGAACCGAATCCTTCCCCATCCAGCAAAGCTCCGCGGGAGTACCGCTCTCAGCACACGCGAGAACCAATAGACCACCGAGCTCACCCCAGGCGTCGTCAGCGCCCAGAGCGCGAGGCGAGCAATGGGGGACACGCCACGCTCCGCCGTGATGCGAGCGCGGGCGGCCTCGAGTCCGTGGCCGTACTGCACGCCCGACGGGCACACCGGCTCGCAGCCGCGGCAGCCCAGGCAACGGTCGAGATGATAGAAGAGGGCGGGGTCGGTCGCGGCGATCTCACCACGCTCGAGCCCCCGCATCAGCTCGATGCGGCCGCGTGGCGAGTCGGACTCATCGCCGGTGACAAGGAACGTCGGACAAGCTTGAAGGCAAAACCCGCAGTGCACGCATGCGTCCAGCCCCTCGAATCCTCCTCTCGTCATGAGCCTTCTGTGGCGACGACGAGAGCACCTCCGGGATCGAACGTCCGGCGCAGGCCGGCGACGAGCGGGCCGACCCCCTCACGGTACGCCCCGAAGTGGCCGACGGCACCACGCAGGGGCCACGGTGCGCGCTCCAGGGTGAGCGGCACCTCGAGCCCGGCGAGCGTGCGGCGCAGCCGCTGCAGGCGATCGATGTTGGTGTCACCGGTCCAGCGGATCGCGCCCGCGGCGGGGGACGCCGAGATCCATTCATCACCGAGCTGGTGCTGCAGGAGATCGAGTAGCTCGTCGCTCGCCGTCGGCACGCCGCCGATGCGGAAGGTCACAGGCCGAACCGAGAATCCCTCCGCCAGCCGCATCCAAAACGCGTGGGCCTCCTCGGCGCGGAGCGGCGTGAACCGGCCGCCGCCACTCGCCGCGCCAAGACCCGCTTCGTCCGCCGACACCAACGCCGGTGATCCGGCAAGGCGTACCGCCAGAACCCACCGCTCCCGCCGGGCGAGGGCTGGGGAGACGAGCTCCAGCGCCGCCGGCGTCAGCCCGGCGCCTGCGATGTCTTCGCCGACCTGCGTCAGGTCTTCGCGCGCGCCCTCGAGCACGTAGGTGATATCAGCGCGGGGCAGCGTGCGCAGCCGTAAATGCACGAGCACGATCACGCCGAAGGCGCCGAAGCCGCCCGCCTGCAACCGGGTGAGGTCATAGCCGGCGACGTTCTTCATGACGCGCCCACCGCTCTGCACCATGCGGCCGTCGCCGGTTACGAACGTGACGCCGAGCAGATGATCCTTGATCGGTCCGAAGCCGTGCCGCAGCGGGCCCGCCGTCGCGGTCGAGATGACGGAGCCGAGCGTGCGCCCGGCGAGACCGGGCGGATCAATCGCGAGCCACGCGCCGCGGTCGGCGAGCTGCTGCCGCAATTGATCGAGCCCGATGCCGGCCTCGGCGGTCGCGGTGAGGTCGGACGGCTCGATCGCGGGAATCCGGTCGAGGCGGCGGGTCGTGATCGCGAGGTCGGCGGGAGCGTCGCTCTGCAGCCACGTGCCGGCGCCCTCGATTCGTACGCGCCACCCTTCCTGGTGCGCGGTCCCCAGCAACAATGCGACCGCGTCCGGTGAGCCGGGGGCGACGCGGGGCACGCGATCCGTGCCGGCCTCGAGCACGGCGCCCTCGCCGAGGAGCGCGGTCACTTTCTCGAGGATGGTCATCGTATCGGCTCTAATGCGGAATGCGAAATGTGGAATGCGGAATTGAATCCTGCATTGTCATTCCGCATTCCGACTTTCGCGTTTCGAATTGATGCCCACTCGCGGCAGGCGTGTACCGGGACCACCTTCCCCGGGTTCACGCGTTCATCTGGATCAAACACCCTTCGCAGCGCCAGCATCGCTCCCAGCGATTCCGCATCGAAGATCATCGGCATATACCGCAACTTGTCGATTCCGACACCGTGCTCGCCAGTGATCGTACCGCCCGCCGCAATGCACGCCTGCATGATCTCGGCGCTCGCCGCTTCGACCTTCT
>QHUF01000053.1 GCA_003221075.1 Gemmatimonadota bacterium | reverse complement strand
ATCGTGTAGATCAGTAGTCCGACGAGCCCGCCGACCAGCGTGCCGTTGATTCGAACGAACTGCAGGTCTCTTCCCACCGCCAGCTCGAAGCGCCGTGATGTCGCGCCCGGATCCCAACTCGCCACCGTCTTGGCAATCAAGTCGCCGATCTCGTGCCGGTACTTTTCCACCACATTCGCCGTCACATCGATCAGCAGATCGTCGATGTCGGCGAGGAGCGTGGGATTCGACAGCAGAGCAATCCCGAACTCGCTCAAGCCGCTGTCGAGAGGGCTTGGACCAGTCCCCCCGTCGGTACCGGTCGCGTGCTTGCTTACGGCCTGCCGGATTCCCTCCCACAGCTTGCGCGCCAGCTCGTCTGTCTGCGCACCCATGAGCCACTCTTCTTTCAACGCCTCCGCGCGCGCGATCACCTCCGGCGAGTGCTGCAGCCGCTCGATGAAGTCCCGAATCGCGTCATCGAACGCTGTGCGCAGCGGATGCGCCGGATCCATCACCATGTCCTGCAACAACCGTTCGACCGCCGCGATGATTTTCTGATAGATCTTGTCGTCGACCACCGGAGGCACCCACCACGGCGTCTCGGCGCGGACACGCTCGCGGATCAGGTCGCGGTTATTCCTGACCGCCTCCGCCGCGAGTTTCACCGTGGCGTTGAGCAGCTCTTCCTGCCGGTTGTCGCCCAGCGCGAGCGCCAGCGTCTTGCCGAGGGCCGGCGCGACGCGGAATGTCCGCACGCGATTGCGGACTACCTGACTGACGAGATCCTGGAGCTCGTTGGGAGGAAGTCCGTCCAGCGTTTTCACCAGGCCACTGGCAAACTGCCGGGAGACCTGCCGCGCGTGCTCGCGGTCGGCGAGCCATTGGGCGGCGCGCTCGGCTGGATGGACCCGGCGCAGGTTCGCCGCGATCACCTCGCGCGACAAAAAGTGGTTCTGCACGAAGTTGCCGAGGATCTGCCCGATCCGCTCTTTGCGCGTGGCGACGATCGCGGTGTGGGGGATCGGCAGGCCGAGCGGATGCCGGAACAACGCCGTCACCGCGAACCAGTCGGCCAGGCCACCCACGAGTGATGCTTCAGCGGTGGCTCGCACGTAGCCGAGCCAGGGGTACAGCGGCTCGTAAAGGCTTGCGGCCACAAAGACGAGCAATGCGACGCCAAGGAGCGCGGTCGCCCGCCGCTTCATCGCATCGAGGCGAGCCTGCCGCTCGGCGTCGTCCGGCCTGGTCCACTGGGGGATTACCTGTTGCGTCTGCTGCGTCTGCTGCGTCTCGTAGATCTTGCCCGTCATAGAAGCCAAGATAAGGCTCCCCCTTGGTTTAAGGGTACTCGCCATTTAGCTTGCTACGCTTATGTTTACGGCCCTTTCCGAGCAGCTGACCGGAGTATTGAACCGGCTCAGAGGTCGCGGGGTGCTCTCGGAAAGCGACGTCACCGACGCGCTGCGCGAAATTCGCCGCCACCTGCTCGAGGCGGACGTGAGTTTCGAGGTCACGCGCGGGTTCGTCGAGCGGGTGCGCGAGCGGGCCGTCGGCACGCTACAGGTCAACGCAGTCAGTCCCGGCCAGCAAGTCGTCAAGCTGGTGCATGACGAAATTGCGACGCTGCTCGGCGGCACGAAGGCCGGCCTCGAATTCGCCTCCGTAGGTCCGACGGTCATTCTCCTCGTCGGGTTACAGGGATCGGGGAAGACCACCACCGCGGCCAAGCTTGCTCGACGGCTGAAGCTGGAGCAGAAGGCCCCGGCGCTCGTGGCGGCCGACATTTACCGGCCCGCGGCGGCGGAGCAGCTGGAGCAGCTCGGCCGGCAAATTGACGTTCCCGTGCTCGGGAAACGGGACACGGGAAACGTGGTCAAGCTGGTGCAGGACGCGTTGCGTGAGGCTGAATCAGTTCGCGCGCGGACAGTGATCGTCGATACTGCCGGCCGGTTGCAGATCGACGCTGAGATGATGGACGAGCTGCGCGCACTGAAGGCCGCGGTACCGCCGAAGGAAGTGCTGCTCGTCGCGGACGGGATGACGGGGCAGGACGCGGTAAAAATCGCGCGCGGGTTCCACGAGGGTGTCGGGCTCACGGGTGTGATTCTGACGAAGCTCGATGGCGACGCGCGCGGCGGTGCGGCGCTCTCGATTCACGGCGTGACCGGCGTGCCGATCAAGTACGTCGGCGTCGGCGAGAAGACCGACGCGCTCGAGCCGTTCGATCCTGGCAGGATGGCGGGGCGGATTCTCGGGCAAGGTGACGTGGTGGCGCTGGTCGAAAAGGCGGCGGCGTCGGTCGATGCGGAAGCTGCCAAGCGCCTCGAGAAAAAGGTCCTGTCCAAGAAGGGCATGGACCTGCAGGATTTTCTGGTTGCGTTGAAGCAGATGCAGAACATGGGTCCGCTGAAGCAGGTGCTCGGCTTGTTGCCGGGGATCAACGCGAAGGCGCTGCAGGGTGTGTCGATGGACGACAAGCGCCTGAAGCACGTCGAGGCCATCGTGCTGTCGATGACGCCGCAAGAGCGCGCTGATCCGAGTGTGTTGAACGGGCAGCGCAAGCTGCGGATTGCGAAGGGGGCCGGACGGCCCGTGCAGGAAGTGAACCGCCTGCTGGAACAATTCCAGCAGATGCGCAAGATGGGCAAGTTCTTAAAAAGGATGTAGGGAACGCTATGGCAACTCGAATTCGGCTGCGCCGCGTGGGACGCAAGGGACAAGCGTATTTCCGCATCGTCGTCGCGGACTCCAAGTCGCCGCGCGACGGGCGCTTTGTGGCTGCGATCGGGAATTACAACCCGAAGGCCAATCCAGCGGTGATCGACGTGAACGCCGAGCAGGCGCGCGCCTGGCTCGAGAAGGGCGCGATGCCGACCGATACGGTGCGCTCGCTCCTCAAGAAGGCCGGCGTACTAGGCAAATCAACGCCTCCGCCCGCGACGCCCGCCGCGTAGTCGGGCGGCTGCGCAAGCCGCACGGCCAGCACGGGGAGGTCGCGGTATTCCCCCTCGTGGAGAAACCGGGGACGGTGTTCGTGCCGAAAGCACGACTGTACGTCCTGGACGAAGATCGCAAGGTAGTGGCGGGTCCGTTGGTGATCGCCCGGCGCCGCTCGTATCATCGCGAATGGCTGCTGGGCTTCGAGGGTGTGACGTCGCGGGAAGCGGTCGAAGCCTGGCGCGACCAGCTCGTGGCGGTGGACGAGTAGCGATGCTGCGGATCAACTTGGTGACGCTGTTTCCCGACTGGTTCACCGCGCCGCTCTCGTCCAGCATTTTAGGGCGCGCCGCCGCAGCGGGACTGGTGAAATATCGTGTCGTGCAGCTGCGCGATTACACGCACGACAAGCACCATACGGTGGATGACGCGCCGTACGGTGGCGGCGCGGGGATGGTGCTGAAAATAGAGCCGATGGTGGAGGCGGTGGAGGATTTGAAGGTTCTGAACGGATCTCCCGTCGTCCTGCTGTCGGCTCGTGGCAAGCTGTTCACGCACGACACGGCGGTCAGGTATTCGTTGGGGAAAGAGCTGACGTTGTTGTGTGGTCACTACAAGGACGTCGATCAGCGAGTGGTGGACGTTCTTGGCGCCGAAGAGGTATCGATCGGCGACTTTGTGTTGTCGGGTGGAGAACCCGCGGCACTCAGCGTCGTGGACGCGGTCGTCCGGCTGCTGCCCGGGGCGCTGGGGGATCACGAATCGGCGGCGAGCGATTCGCACTATGAAGGATTATTGGCGCCGCCCAGCTACACGCGGCCGCCCAGCTATCGCGGGCTCGACGTGCCGGACGTATTGTTGAGTGGCGATCACGACAAGATTGCGGCATGGCGGGCGGCGCAGGCCGAGCGCCTGACACGCGAGCGGAGACCCGATTTATGGGCAAAGAACGACGACTAGAACAAGTGGTCATGGAAAACCTGAGAGACAACATCCCAGCCTTCGCTCCCGGCGACACGCTGCGCGTCATGGTGCGCGTGCGGGAGGGTGAGAAGGAGCGTCTCCAGGCGTTCGAGGGCATCTGCATCGCCCGGCGCGGCGGCGGCATCAACGAGACCTTTACCGTTCGCAAGATTTCGGCGGGCGTGGGCGTCGAGCGGATCTTCCCGTTGCACGCGCCCCTGATCGCCGAAATCGGCTTGCTGCGGAAAGGCCGGGTGCGGCGCGCCAAGCTGTACTTCCTGCGCCGGCTCGCCGGCAAAGCAGCGCGCATCCGCGAGAAGCGGGGGATCACGGTCCCGACCGCTGGCGCCGCCGAACAGGAGCCGACGCAGACGTGAGACACCGCCGCCCATCGCTGAACCGCGAGGCGGCGTTGTGGTGCGAAGGTCGGAGCATCGTCGCCGGAATCGATGAAGTCGGCCGCGGTCCACTGGCTGGTCCAGTGGTCGCCGCGGCCGTCGTGTTTCCGATGGGCGCGAAGCCGATCCGCGGGCTCGACGATTCGAAGGTGCTTACGGCGCTGCAGCGCCAGAAGTTTGCCGTGAAGATCCGCGAACGGGCGTTCGCCGTGGCCGTAGGCGCCGCGAGTGTGCGCGAGATCGATCGCCTGAACATCCGGCGCGCGTCGATTCTGGCGATGGAGCGCGCGCTCCGCCGGCTCGGCATCGTGCCGGCGCACGTGCTCATCGACGGCCTGCCGTGCCCCGAGCTCGGCCGCGAGCACGAAGCCATCGTGGACGGCGACGCGCGGTGCCACTCGATCGCGGCTGCCTCGATCATCGCCAAGGTGTTGCGCGACTACCTGATGGACCGCCTCGCGATCCGGCATCCCGGCTATTGCTGGGAAACGAACAAAGGCTACGCGACGCCCGAGCACCTCGACGCGATTCAGCGCCTGGGTCCCACCCGCCACCACCGGTACAGCTTCGAGCCGGTCGCGCAGATCGAATTGTTAACGGTTTCTACTGCGACGTAGTCCCTTCAGGAAGTCCGGCAGCGGTCGCGTATTGATGATGTCGGCCCCCGTCAGTCCCGCCCGCCGCGCCACCGCCACCGCAAACTTCATGAATCCCAGCTCGCGCGTGTTGTGCGCGTCCGTCGAAAGCACGAACCGCACGCCATGCCCTTTGGCTGCCGCCGCCAGCGTATCCGGCAGATCCAGCCGTTCGCTGCCGTTGATCTCGAGCAGACACTTCGCGTTGGCCGCCGCCTTCGCCACGACGTCGAAATCCAACGGGTAGGAAGGACGCTCGGGCACGATCCGGCCGGTGGGGTGACCGATCGCATCGACCCAACGGCTCTCGATCGCCGCGAGCAGCCGGTCAGTCAGCTGGCGCTCGCTCTGTTTTAGACCGTAGTGGATCGTGGCAACCACGTAGTCCGCTTCCGCGAGCAGGTCGTCCGGCAGGTCGAGCTTTCCATTCTCGAGGATGTCCATCTCGACGCTTTTGAGCACGCGGAAGCCGCGCATTTCCTGGTTGAGTCGATCGATCGCTTTCCACTGCGCGCGGATCTCCGCGGGCGTCTGTCCCGCCATCGAGGTGCGCGGCGAATGATCGGTGATCGCGATGTATGCGTGGCCGAGCTTGCGCGCGGCCTCGATCATCTCGGCCAGCGTCGCCTTGCCGTCGCTGGCGTCGGTGTGCATCTGCAGGTCGCCACGGATCTCCTCGAGCGTCACGAGCTGCGGCAGCTCGTGCGCTTTCGCGAGCGCGATTTCACCGCGGTTTTCGCGCAGCTCCGGTGGAATCCAGTCGAGGCCGAGTGCGGCGTAGACATCCTGCTCCGTCCGGCCTGCAATGCATTTCGATCCGCGGAACACGCCGTACTCGTTCAGCTTGAGTTTCTTGGCCTGCGCGATCTTGCGCAGCTCGATGTTGTGCGCCTGCGATCCTGTGAAGTACTGCATCGCGGCGCCGAAACAGGACGGTTCGACGACGCGCAGATCGACCTGCAGTCCGCTGGAGAGTCGTACCGTTGCACGGGTGTCGCCTTGCGCGGCGACCTGCGTAACCTCGCTGAACTTCCCAAAGCGCTGGATAACCGCGGCGGCCTTGGCGGGGGCGCAGGTGACCACAATGTCGAGGTCGCCGATCGTTTCCTTGCGCCGCCGGAAGCTGCCGGCCACGTCGATCTCATCGATCCCGCCGCCGGCCTTCAGGTATTCCACGATCGCCCGCGCATACTGCTCGGCTTCGTGCAACACCATACGCTTTTGCGCCGTGGTCGCCGTGTCGGCGACGCCTTCGCGGATTTTCTCGAGCAGCTTGGGACCAAAGCCCGGCAGGCTCGCGATCAGCCCTTTTTCGAGGGCGTCTTTGAGATCCGCGACGCTGTTCACCTTCAGCTGCTCGTGAAACAGCTTGACCCGCTTGGGACCGAGGCCGGAGATGCGCAGCAGGTCGAGGAGGCCGGGCGGTAACGTCGCCACGAGCTGTTGGCGCTGGGGCAGGGTGCCCGTTTCCACCAACGCGGTGATTTCTTTCGCGATGCCGCCCCCGATCCCCGGCAGCTCGGTGATGTCGAACTCACCTCCCGACACGAGCTCGGCGATGGGATCGGGGTGATCCGCGACCGTACGCGCGGCGTTGCGGTACGCGCGCACCTTGAACGGATTGCCCGCGGAGATCTCGAGTAGATCGGCGACGTCAGTGAGGAGGCGGGCGATTTCGGCGTTTTGCATCGCCTCAAAGGTAAGCCTTGCGGAGGCTCCTCACGGGTGATACGCTAGCCGTCCCGAAACATCCTTCCCATCCCGTCGGAGGCAGAAGTCATGGTGCGTAAGCTCCTCGGGCCGGTCGTATTGGCTCTCGCATTCCCCGTCATGCTGGCTGGACAATCGCAAGCGACTACAGGCGTCATCCGCGGCACGGTCACCGACCCGTCGGGCACTGCCGTCGCAGGCGCTAGCGTCGTGCTGCGCGAGACGCAGACCGGGTTCCAACGCCAAGTCGCCACCAATGAGCGTGGCATTTTCATCGCCCCCCTCATGCCGCTCGGGACGTATGACGTCACGGCGCGCGCCGTCGGCTTCAGCGAAACGCGGCGCACCGGCGTCCGCCTGAGCGTGGGTGAGACGGTGAACCTGACCTTGCCGCTCGCTGCGGTGCAGCTCCAGGCCGTGGTCGTCGAGGCGACCCCCTGACGCCGAACGTGGCAATCGTGCAGGGGCCGGACGGCGACGAGCTGTCAATCGGCGGCCAGAAGGGGATTCACAACAACGTTTCGGTGGACGGTGCAGACTTCAACAATCCGTTCTTCGGCGAGCAGCGCGGCGGCCAGCGGCCGCCCTTCACGTTCAACCTGGACGCCGTCGAGGAGATCGTCGTGACGGCGTCGGGCGCGAACGCCGAGTTCGGCCGGTCATCCGGCGGCTTCGTGAACGTCGTGACCAAGTCGGGGACGAATCAGCTCCACGGCTCGCTGCACTACTATGGAAAGGACGGGGCGCTCTCCGGCCAGCCGCACCATGGTGGCACCACCCTTCCCACGCCCGACTTCACGCAGCACCAGTTCGGCTTCACGCTCGGCGGACCGATCAAGCACGATCGGGCCTTCTTCTTCCTGGCATACGATCAACAGATCTACGACGAGACCAAGCAGACCAACCCTAACCGGATCGATCCGCTGCTGCGCGCCTGGATGGATACTGCGTACGGCGGGGCGATGCGGAACGACTACGGCTCTATCGCGCGCACCAACAATGCGCGCGTGCTGCTCGCGAAATTCGATTTCAACCTCTCCGACCGTCACCATGCGTCGCTGAAGTACAACTACACCTGGTCGGAGCAGGCAAGCGGCACATTCGACGTGGACAGCTGGGCGCGCAGCGCGAACGGGCTGGAGCAGGATCATTCCAACGCCGTGAACGGCAGCCTGGTGTCGTACCTCACGCCGAACATGGCGAACGAATTCCGATTCCAGTATTCGCGGGAGGATCGCCCCCGCCCGTATGATGGGCCACGAAGCGCGGCCCTTGGAGCCAATCGGGTGGATGCCGGCAATCGACCCTTCCCCGACATCGCGGTCGCCCCGAACTTCCGGTTCGGCATGCCGTTCTTTCTGCCGGTCGACTACTACGACACGCGCGTGCAACTGGTCGACAACATCTCGTTCGCCAAGGGCGATCACTTTTTCAAGCTCGGCTTCGAGTACAACAAGGTGCATTCGATCCAGACGTTTGTCGGGTTTGGAAACTCGCGGTACATCTTCAGCTCGGTACCGGGGTTCCTGAGCTTCGCCGCGAACTCCAATTACGTGGAGTGCGTCGACACCCTCACCAACGTCAACTCCAACAACACGACCGGCGGCTGTCCAGTCAACAACGTCCAGACCGGTCCAGTCCTGCTCTATCTCCAGCAGGCGGGGGTGGGTCGCTCCCTGCGGGAAGCGGGGACCCAGGACATCCCGCAAACCGACCTGGCCTTTTACCTCCAGGATTCGTGGAAGCCAAACGCCAAGTGGACGTTCAACTACGGGCTGCGGTGGGAAGCGGAAATTCAGGCGGACCCGATTACGCCCCCGTCGCAAGTGTTCTACGCGCCGTTCATCGGACAGACGGTAACCAATACGACCGGCACCTACACGTTCCCGTCCGACGGGACCATTCCATCGGACAAGAAGATGTTCCAGCCGCGCTTCGGGTTTGCCTATGATCCTCGCGGCGACGGGCGGCGCGTCGTACGCGGCAGCGCGGGCTTGTACTACGCGCGGATTCCCGGCCTCAACCTGGCCTCGAGCCGCAGCACCAATGGTTCGATCGGGATGACGTATTTCCGCGGCGTGCCGTTCCCAGGAGCCTACTTCGGACCGGTGCCCGGATTCAATGCCCAACTTCCGGACAACGTTTCGCAGAGCGCCGTATTCTTCCCGGACGTCTTTGTCTTCGACAAAAAGTTCCAGAATCCGCGGACGCTCAGCGCGAGCCTGGGATATGAGTGGCAAGTCGGCGCCGACCTCGGCGCCTCGATCAGCTACGCGCATTCCCGGTCCGACCACCTGACACGGTTCATCAACCGCAACGACGGCCACTTCGGCAGCCCATGGGGCAGCGGGCTTCCGGGCGGGAACGGCATCTTCACGCTGACCACCGTGGAGTCGAGCGCCAAGTCACGCTACAACGGCATTACGATCGGCCTGAAGCGCGTCCTCGATCCGAACTTCCAGTTCCAGGTAAACTACACCCTGTCCTTCGACAAGTCGGATGACGATAACGAGCGCGACCCGTTCACATTCCGGTACGCCCGGGCCGATAGCCTGGCGCCCGAGTACAATTGGAGCGATCGAGACCAGCGCCATCGGTTTAACGGCTGGATGGTAGCCCATATCGGCGGCGGGCTGTTCCTGAACAGCCGCCTAAGCCTCTACTCGGCACAACCCACGTCGGAGAAGTGCGGTGCCAATAACCAGCCCTCGGGGCAGCGCGCCGTGACCCCACAGGATCGGATTTGCCTCACTGCCACACGGAATCCGACGGGGGTCATTCTCAAACGCAACACCTTGCGGAAGGACAACAGCTATTTCTCGTGGGACCTGGGCCTGACCTGGCCGTTCAACGTCGGTAAAGGCCGCGTCGAGCTGGTCGCGCAGATGTTCAATGTGCTCGGCTCAGCAAACTTCCGCGATCCAGCGCAAGCGTTGCTCTTCAACTTCGACGGCACGCTCCGGAGCGGCTACGGCGATCCGCAGCAGACGCAGATTGGCTTACACTGGGTTTTCTAAGAATTGGTCTAGAGACGTCAAAAGACACCGTCGCATGAACGGCGTCGAGAGAGCTGCGTCAAGTGAAAGGCGTCGAAAGAGGCGTCCAATCAACGACGTCTGAGAGACGTCAACGGCTATTTGTCTGGTGGTGGGTGTTCGTACAGTCGAGTAAGCATCTTGAGGATCAGGACGGTGCTGCTTTGGAGCGAGCGCACCGTCGAAGCTTGGCCATCATCCGTCGGAACGACGAGATGCAACAGGGTAAGCGTCTCTTGCGCCGACCCACGCGCTTGTAACAGAAACCGTCGAAAGTCGGCCACGCTGCCGCGACCGCAGCCCTCGACGATGTTTAACCCGATTGACGTCGAGGCGCGCACGATTTGATCTGCCCGTGAGAGCATGCCGGGTCCCCGAAACGTTCTTGCGAGCTGGGCGCACCCTTTCGCGACGTGTTCAGCAACCTGCACCACGCGTAAACTTCCAGGGTTGGCACGTAGGACCATCCTGATAGGATTGTGCGAGACTGCTTGGAGGCATCACCGGTTTTACGCTTGTACGGTGTCTTTTGACGCCTTTTTCGACGCCGTTCAGCTTGACGTTGTTATTTTGACGCCTCCTTTCGACGGTTTAGCTTTGACGAGGTTGTAGTTGTCAGGAGGCGGTAGCTCAGTTGGTAGAGCAACGGACTTTTAATCCGTAGGTCCTGGGTTCGATCCCCAGCCGCCTCACTCCGTTTTCAACCCCCCCGTTGTCACGGGCGTACATCGGAGGCAGATTCCCTCCGATGCCCTCCATCGTGTGGATCGATGGGACGTGGTACGACCGCGGCAGCGCGGTCGTTTCTGTATTCGACCACGGCCTCCTGTATGGCGACGGCGTATTCGAGGGCATCCGTGCCTACGGCGGCCGCGTCTTCCGGTTAGATGCCCACCTCGACCGCCTCTACGCCTCCGCCAAAGCGATCTGGCTCGAAATCCCCATGGCGAAGGACGCGATGGGGCGCATGGTCGAGGAGGGCGTCGCAAAGAGCGGGATCAAAGACAACTACATTCGCCTGGTCGTGACCCGCGGGGTCGGGGACCTCGGTCTTGACCCCCGGAAATGCGCCAAGCCCACCATTTTCTGCATCTTCGACACGATCAAGCTGTGGCCGCAGGACCGGTACGAGAAGGGACTGACCGCGTTGACCGCCGCCACACCGATCCACCACCGCGAAGCGCTCTCCCCTCGCGTCAAATCGCTGAACTACCTCTCCCACATCCTCGCCAAGGTCGAAGGCATCGCGGCGAACGTGGACGAGGTGATCATGCTCGATGCAGCCGGCTACGTCGCCGAAGCGAGCGGCATGAATCTCTTCGCCGTGTCCAACGGCACACTGCGCACGCCCCCGCCGTACACAGGCATTCTCCGCGGTGTCACGCGCGACACCGTGATCGAGCTCGGTCGGGAGGCGGGATACGCGGTGGAAGAGCTGCCGATGAACCGCTACGATCTCTACACGGCCGACGAAGTGTTCCTGACCGGCACGGCCGCCGAAGTCGTGGGCATTTCAAAGCTCGACGGTCGCGCGATCGGAAAGGGCGTTTCCGGACCGGTCACGCGAGACCTGGCGACTCGCTTCCGTGCCTTCGTTACCAGGGACGACTGACCCTCCCTCGCAGCCTGCGGTAAAGCGCTAACCCATTGACCGCACAGGAGCTAACCCACATATTGGGGCCCCTTTGCGCTCTTTCCCCGCTCGAGGTGAGCCATGTCATGGCGTGTAATCGCGCATGGGGACCAGGTTTGGCATGTGGATGCGGTCGCCGAGCGGCACGCGAATACGTCCGCTTGGCAGTTGGTCTTGTCGTTTCGCGCCGCGTCTGAGTCTCTACCGGGTCGGCGCCGGTCGTTCTGGACGCCGTATCCGCTGGAGGCCACCTCGAAGTCGTCACTGTTCATCCAGGCTGAGCGGATCCCGGACGCCGCGCTGTCGCAGCTGCTCGCGGAGCGTCTCTCTTGAGCACCGCGAACCTGCAGGATCTCCGGCGCGTCGTCGGAGCCGTGACGCGGCTACGAGGTGAGACGGTCAAACATGTCACGGTGCGGTCCGATGTGAGGCATGTGAAGGTGGAATTCGACAGCGGCTTGATTCTCGTCATCTCGGCCGAGCAGGACGCGCAGGGGCGTCCGCGTCTCGAGGTCGACGTGGTTGAAGCGAGTCAGGACCAGAGCGTCAAGCAGCAGATCGAAGTTCGGTTCGAGTGAGGGTGGTCCGTGCCCGAGGAGCGCCTGCGGTTTCAGGAGTTCGGGTTTCAGCGGCTGGCGAACGGCCGCTGCCGCGCCAAGGTCGTGCTGACCTGGTCTGATGGCCGGCGTTTCGAAGGGTCATCGGATGGCGTTTCTTCACAAACCGGCGAGCTGCGCTGTTGCGCGGTTGCGGCAGTGAACGCGTTGGAACAGGCAGTCCAGCCACAACTCACGTTCGAATTGCTGGGCGTGAAAGCGGTGCGCGCGTTCGATGCGACGGTGGTGATCGTTTCGCTGGCGGCGCGTGGGAAGGAAGCGACGCGACTCGTGGGGTCTTGTTTAACGGAAGTCGATCCGCCCCGCGGCGCGGCACTTGCTGTATTGAATGCGACGAACCGTCTACTTGGGAACTATCTGGCGACACGATGAGACGACTGACGGCAGTGTGGTTTTCGATGTTGAGTGCAGCGGCGCTCGCCGCCTGCGCCGGCGCACATATTCCCCCGGCTCCCGTGACGGCGCTGCCCGCCTCCGAGGTGACTGCGCGTGATAGCTCCGCCGTGCAGCTCGGAACCGCGCTCGCAACGGTCGCGCAGGACTCCGCCGCCGATCAGTCCGCGCTCGACAGTTTGCACGAGCGGGCCCCCGATTCGCTTGCGCCGCGTCGTACCAACGTGGCGGTGCGCGGTGAGGACGTGCGTCAGGAGGCCGAGGATCTCTTCGGCAGTGACGCCAACACCACGTTCGACATCGATGTATCGGCCTTCGCGGGCAATCGCCGCGTGCTCGAGTACCTCGAATTCTTCCAGCTCGATGCGCGCGATCGGTTTGAGATCTGGCTGTCACGCCTGGGGCGGTACGAGGGAATGATCCGCGAGCGGTTGCGTGCCCGCAAGCTCCCGGAGGATCTCGTCTATCTCACGTTGATCGAAAGCGGGCTGTCGAATACGGCGGTGAGCCGCGCCCGAGCCGTGGGAATGTGGCAGTTCATGTCGGCGACGGGCCGGGGATATGGCCTGCAGATCGACGCCTGGGTGGACGAGCGGCGCGATCCCTTCAAAGCGACGGACGCCGCGGTCAATCATCTCCAGGACCTGGTGCAGCGCCTGGGGAGCGTCTATCTGGCGGCCGCGGCCTACAATGCCGGTGCCGGCCGGATCGAGCGGGAAATCCGCCGCCTGCCGGGTGAGCCCGACACTGTCGACGATCAGACCTTCTTCCAGATCGCCGACCGTCGCAACCTGCGCCGGGAGACGCGGGACTATGTGCCGAAGCTGATCGCGGCGGCACTCATCGCCAAGCAGCCCAGCCGGTACGGGTTCACCGACATCGAACGCCTGCCCCCGCTGGTCTTCGATGAGGTCTCGGTTCCCGACGCGACCGGGCTCGATGTGCTGGCGCGCCTGGCCGACACGTCGGTTGCGGCGCTCCTGGAGCTGAATCCGCAGTACGTGCGCGGCATAACACCGCCGCAGCGCGCCGTCGTCGTGCGCGTGCCGCGGGGCAAGGGGGCGCGTGTGGCCGAGCGGTACGCCGATCTGCCGGTCAACGAGCGGGTGACGTTCGTGGACCACTACGTCACCACGGGTCAGACGCTCTCCGGGATCGCGCAGCGCTACAAGGTGACCGTGACGATGCTGCAGGCGGCGAACCCCCACCTGCGCTCGCACGCGCTGCGCGTGGGCCAGCGGATCATCGTGCCGATGAGCGGGCGTGTGGTACCGCGCGGCGCCTGGAGCAATCCGCCGGAGCCCCGGGTCCGCCGTGTGTCGAGCCGGTATCGCAGCGTGAGCAGCCTGCCCGCCGACGGCACGCGCCACCGCGTGACGCGCGGCGAGACCGCCAGCGCGATCGCCCACCAGCACGGAATCGGGCTGATGGCGTTACTGGAAGCGAATGACCTGACGATGCGCAGTGTGATCCGGCCCGGTGACGTCCTGCTGATTCCGGGCCGGTGATTCAGCCGGCACCCGAGGTTAGTGGTGCCGGAATCCCCTCATGACTTCCGCTTCATAGCCGTTCGCGGGATCGCGTCCGGCGCCCAGCAACTGCTCGACCTTGGCCGGGCCACGGTTGTACGCGAGTAGCGCCAACGACATGTTGGCGGGATAGCGGTCCAGCAGGTCCCGCAGGTACCGGAACCCGATCCGCAGGTTCGTGTCACGGTCATACAGCTGCTGCGTGGTCAGCCCCGGCTCGTACAACCGCGCCGTGCTGGGCAGCACCTGAGTGAGCCCGACCGCGCCGACGTGGCTCGTGGCGCGCGGGTTGAACCCCGACTCGACCTTCACCAGACGGAACGCCAGGCCGGGGTCGATCCCCTCGCTCAGCGCGACGTCGTAGACCGCCGTCGCCATATCGGCGGGCAGCCGGTAATGGGTCGAGTACTGCATGATGGCATCGACGCGGTCGAGCTGCAGCCGGGCGACTTCAAGCTCGCCCTGCTTGGCATCGAGCTGCTGCCGGAGCGACCGCAGTTCACCGAGGAGCTCAGTGCCCGAAGCGGGCGCGCGCTCAGTGTCGGTCGTCGTGCCACCGGCCCATCCGCCCACGGTACTGACGAGCAGAGCGGCCAGCACGATAATTCCGCCGCGCAGTATCAAACGTTGAGTTTTCGTCTGCATAGTCCTCCCCTGTTTGTCGACTTCCTGCAAGTCAAGCATGCATCACCTGCGTCAAGCACCTGTCAATCATCGCGCGGAGCCTTTTGCTTCTCCACGAGCTTGATATCGCCGATCACCATCTCGCTATCGACGGCCTTCACCATGTCGTACACGGTCAGCAACGCCACGCCGACCGCAGTCAGTGCTTCCATTTCCACGCCGGTCCGACCAACTGTCCGCACCTTGGCCCAGATGCGCACGCCCGGTAACGATTCGGCCAAGCTCGCCTCGACCTCGACATGATCGAGGCCCAGGGGGTGGCAGAGCGGGATCAGCTCCGCCGTCCGTTTCGCCGCCAGCGTTCCCGCGACTTCGCTCACCGCCAGCACGTCGCCTTTTGCGATGACCTCATCGGCCACCTGCCGGTAAGCGTCCGGCGACATCCGAATCGTTCCCGTCGCGACCGCCGATCGATCCATCATCGGTTTGTCGCCGACGTCGACCATCCGGGCGCGGCCGGCCTGGTCCAGATGCGACAGCTTCATGACCGCCTCGTCCCCTGCAGGTCCCCGGCCAATACGGCGGCGAGGAGCTGCGGGTTCACGTTGCCCTGCGCGAGATCGCGTGCATCCAGGACCAAAGCGATGGCTTCGACCAGCTTGTCGGTATCGCCACCACGCTTGGCTTCGCTGCGCAATCTGCCGGCCAACGCGTCGAGCATATCGGTAAAGCCCCCGCGCGCCTGAAACGGCACCTGCCCAAGCGCGAACAACCATGGAGCTTCGAGAAACCGTGCTGCCTGATCATCTGCCGGTTGCCCGGAACGGCCGGTTACTGTCGCAAAGAGCTTGCCAATGCACCCCTCGGCAGCCGTAACTCGTTGTGCCAGTTCAGCTTTGTCGCCAATTCCGAGCGTCTGCTGCGCGAAAACTGTCACGTCACTGTCGGCGATTCGTGCAACACTTATCAGCACAACACGCGACATAATCGTCGGAAGCAGGGCGTTGGGGTCCGCGGCCGTGATGATGATCACCGAGTCGGCCGGCGGTTCCTCGAGCGCCTTGAGCAGCGCATTCGCTGCGACTTCCGTCCCCAGTTGGGGGATCAACCGTTCCGCATCGCCCACGATGAAGACCTTCTTCGTCCCCATCGCGGGCGTCAGCGCCAGCCGTTTGAGCAGCAACCGGACCGACGCAACCGGATGACTCGCCAATCCCACGACGGGCGCGTACAACGGTTGCTCGCGGCGCGCCGCCATTTCCTCGGCCAACGCATCCGCGACGAGATCGACCTGCTTGTCGGCGTCTCCGGTGCTCGTCCCACCGCGTTTGCTCAGCTCTACAGGCACAAACCAGTGCACGTCGGGGTGTTGCAGCGAAACCACAAGTCGGCACGGGCGGCATTGGCCGCACGGTTCCTGGCCTGGGGCTTCGCAATGAATCAGTTGGGCAAGCCACAGCGCGAGACGCTGCTTCCCGACACCACGAGGTCCGGCAAGCAGCAGCGCTTGCGGGAGCTTTCCGGAGGCCTGGGCGCCCGCCAGTTTGGACCTAACCCTTTCGTGCCCGGTGAGGGGCGGTAAAGACATGGCGGGAATCTAGCTGGGGTGTCAGTGCGCCGCGCCACTCAGTGGCGTAAGTGATTATATGCCAAGCTAGTACAATTGTACTTTCGGCCTTGCGCGGACTTAATTGCTTTGTTGTGACAGACTTAAGCCATTAAGTGAGCACGCACTCGCCAGATTGTAGCGATATTATCGATTTTTTTCGGGTTTTCTTTGGGGCTAGAGACTCTGGTTTTGCAGGACGCCACGAACCTTCCGCAGCAAGGCAGGCGGATGAAACGGCTTCGCGAGGTACGCGAGCCCTGGTTCGAGCATCCCGTGCCGGACCACGGCGTCATCCGTGTATCCGGACATGAAGAGCACTCGCACGTTCGGACGACGAGCTCTGAGCTTATCGGCGAGCTCGCGCCCGCTCATTCCGGGCATGATCACGTCGGTCAACAGGAGATCGATGTGCCGGCCGCCGGCCTCGCCGTCCACCAACGCCAATGCGGCCGGTCCATCCGCCGCTTCCATGACGGTATAGCCGTTCCGTTCGAGCAGCTGGCGCGTGACCGCACGGACTGGCGCCTCGTCCTCGACGACCAGGATCGTCTCGGTGCCACCTACGACGCCGGGTGCGACGTCTCCGGCGTGCTCGATGGGGTCGGCCGGGTCATCGACCCGCGGCAGGTACACTCGCATCGTGGTCCCCCGGCCCGGTTCGGAGTAGGGCCAGATGTGGCCGCCCGTTTGCTGTACGATGCCGTACACCGTGGCCAGGCCCAGCCCGGTGCCTTTGCCGCGGACTTTTGTCGTGAAAAATGGCTCGAAGATCCGTGCCTTCGTTTCCTCGTCCATGCCCACCCCGGTATCGGTTACGGCGAGCATGACATAGTGACCAGGTTTGACACTGGGGTGGTCAGTGGCGTAGACCTCGTCGAGCTCGACGTTCCGCGTTTCGATGGTGAGGCGGCCGCCGTCGGGCATCGCGTCGCGCGCGTTCACGGCGAGATTGACGATCACCTGTTCCAGCTGGCCGGGGTCGGCGCGCACGTTGCCGAGATGCGGATGCAGCACCGTCGCGAGGAGAATGTCCTCGCCGATGAGCCGCCGCAGCATTTTCTCGATGTCGGGCACCAGGGCGTTGAGGTTGATGACCTTCGGCTGGAGGACCTGCCGCCGGCTGAACGCGAGCAGCTGGTGCGTCAACCCGGCGGCGCGTTGTGCGGCCTGATAAATCTCTTCGACATCGTGGCGGCGGTGATCGCCGGCAGGAAGATCGGCGAGCAGGAGATCGGTGTATCCGCCGATCGCGGTGAGGATGTTGTTGAAATCGTGCGCCACGCCACCCGCCAGCCGGCCGATGGCTTCCATCTTCTGCGACAAAATGACTTGTTCTTCCAGGATGCGGCGATCGGTGACGTCCCGATAGTTGTTCACGATCGCCCCGACACTCGGATCGTCGAGCAAGTTGGTGAACACGCCTTCGAGGTAACGCCAGGTGCCGTTCTTGTGCAGCACGCGCGCCGCGACGTGGACCCGGGCGCGTGGCGCGGCCATGACCTCCTGGAGGCGCACGAGCACGCCCGCGCGATCGTCGGGGTAGATCAGCTCCATCGCATTCCGGCCCACGAACTCGGTCAGCTCGTACCCAAGGAGCCGGGTGGTGGCGGGACTGCCGTAGAGGATCGTGCCGTCGCCGGCGAACAGGGCGATGGCGTCCCAACTCTCTTCCACGAGCGCGCGAAACCGGCGTTCGCTGATCCGGAGCGCCGATTCGGCGAGAAGCTTGTCGGCTTGGCTCTGGGAAAAGGCTATCGCACCGTTGATGGCCGGCTCGAGCCGGATCAGATTCGTCTTGAGCACGTAGTCGGCGGCGCCCGCCTTGATGCACTCTGCCGCCGTTTCCTCGTCCAGACTTCCAGTGACGACGATCAGGGGAATGGTAGGTGCGTCGGTCTTGAGAATCTCGAGCGCGGCCATCCCGCCAAACCCCGGCACCGTATAGTCGGCGAGCACGATGTCCGGCCGGAACTCGACCAGCGCCCGGCGAAACGCGTCTGCCTTGTCGACCCGTTCGGTCTGGCACTCGAGCTCCGCGCGGCGAAGCTCGCGGATCGCCAGCTCCGCGTCCTCCGCGCGGTCTTCGACCATCAGCACGCGCAGAGGCTGGGAGGCCACCGGTTACTGCGGGGGGTGGTTGAGCAAGAGCCAGTAGAGCCCGACGTCGGAGACGGCGCGGGCGAAGGCCTCGAAGTCGACCGGTTTGACGATGTAGCTGTTGGCGCCGAGCTCGTAGGCGCGCTCGATGTCCGGCTCCTCGCGCGAGGACGTGAGCACGACGATCGGAATCGCCTTCGTCCGCGCGTCCCCTTTGAGGCGGCGCAGGACCTCGAGGCCGTCCACCTTGGGCAATTTGAGGTCGAGCAGCACGACCTTGGGAACGGGACTCGCTCCACTCGAGAAGAAGTCCAGCGCTTCGGCACCATCGTGGCAGACGAACACCTGGTTGGCGAGGTTGCGCTGCTTCAGGGCCCGCAGGGTCAGCTCCGCATCGTTGGCGTTGTCCTCGACGAGCAGAATCTCGACGCCGTGGGATTGCATCAGCGCTCCTCGCCTGGGAGGGTGAAGAAGAATGTGGCTCCCTGGTTCACGGCGCCTTCTGCCCAGACGCGGCCGCCGTGCCGTTGCACGATGCGTTTGACGATCGCAAGGCCGACGCCCGTGCCGTCGAACTGTTCGGTGCTGTGCAGCCGCTGGAAGACCCCGAACAGCTTGTCCGCGTACCGCGCGTCAAACCCCGCGCCGTTGTCCTTCACGAAGTACACGGTCTGCCCGCTATCCGCTCGCGAGCCGACCTCGATCCGCGCGCTCGGGCGGTCGCGCGTGAACTTCGCGGCGTTCTGAAGCAGGTTGGCCATCACCTGGCGCAGCAGGCCGCGATCGCCGCGGGCGGGCGGCAATGGATCGATCCGGATCTCCAGGGATCCCTGCCGTCCGTTGTCGGTGCGCTGGATTTCGTCGGCGACCGTCTGGGCCAGCTCCTTCATGTCGACGGGTCCCGTCGACAGGTCGGTCCGACCAAGCCGCGAGAAGGCGAGCAGATCGTCGATGAGCTGGCCCATGCGGCGGGTGTTCTGATCGATCACCCCGAGCAGGCGTTGGGCTTCGGGATCGAGCTTGGCGTTGTGATCCTCGAGCAGGATTCGTGAGAAGCCGTGAATGGCGCGCAGCGGCGCCCGCAGATCGTGTGACACCGAATATGAGAATGACTCCAGCTCCGCGTTCGTCCCCTCCAGCGCCTTGGTGCGCTGCGCCACCTGCGTCTCGAGGTGGTGATGCGAGCGTGATACCTGGTCGGCCATGGTGTTGAACGACCGCGCCAGCCGGCCCAACTCATCGTCGCGCCCAGCGGGCACCCGGTGCGTGAGATCGCCCGATGCGATCGCTTCGGCCCCGCGAGTCACCCCGACCAGCGGGGCGGTCAGCCGGCGGCTTCCCCACCACGCAGCCAGGGCACCGAAGATGACGATGAGCGCGGCGAGCGGCGCCATGTTCAGGAGATACCCTTGCGCCGGAGCGACGATCAGACGGCTGGGCAGTTCCGTGACGACCATCCAGGGCGTCCCCGGCACCGCCATCGCGATCGCTCGCTTCGTTTCGCCCCGCTCATAGCGCGTGGGCCTGGGGCTGTTTCGCACGTTCGCCGGAGGCGCGCTCAAGATCGACCCGAAGTCGGTCCATGGATCGCCCGCGGCATTGCCGAACAGGAAGGCCATGTCGCCCCCGGACAGACCGGTCAATTGCCGGCGCGTCCGGTCATTGAGCTGGAGGCGGGCGACCTGCTGCACGATTCCGCCCGACAGCTCCGTTCCGTTCCCCGCCGCCTGCTCCGTCCCACCCGTCGCCGCTGCGATGCCAAAGAACAGCACCGTATCGCGCCGCTGCAACGGGCCGAACCGTGCCGAGTCCGTGCCCGGTGAAACGAGGACGCTGTCGCCCAAGGCAAAACGGCCGGTGCTCAGGAGCAGCCGGCCGCTGAAGTCCCGCAGCTCGAGCCGGACGTTACTGGCGGTATCCAGGGTGTTGCGACGCAGCGCGTCTAACGCCTGCGCGCGGCCACGCTGTCCGCCAGAGCGCAGGAACGCCACGACGGCGCTGTCCTTGGCGAGTGCCGTAATGCGGGCGCGTTGTGGGCCCGATCGGAACAGATCGACCAGCACGCTATCGACAAACCGTAGCCGCGTGTCGGCGACCGACCGGCTGGCCCGCCGGACCTCTCCGTATCCAACGGTGAGCTGTACGATTGCCACCGCCAGTAACAGGGCGGTCACGAACAGCGGGAACGTCCGTTGGATGGACCGCATCATCGCGCCTCCAGGACCTCGCGCACCCTGCGGGTGATCGCTTCGGTGGTGAAGGGTTTGGCGAGATACGCGACGCCCGGCTCCAGCATGCCGTGGCTGGCGATCGCGCCGTCGGGATACCCGGAC
Organism: Gemmatimonadota bacterium; assembly: GCA_003221075.1. Lineage (GTDB taxonomy): Bacteria > Gemmatimonadota > Gemmatimonadetes > Gemmatimonadales > GWC2-71-9 > 20CM-2-65-7. The sequence continues at coordinate 8,859 of QHUF01000053.1, read as the reverse complement.
ATGTAGAGCACCCGCATTCCGGGCCGCGCTGCCCGGATCGTCTCCGCGAGCTTGCGGCCGTTCGTGTCGGGCATGATAACGTCGGTCAGCAACAGATCGATCTCGCCTTTGTGACGTCGCGCGATGTCCAGCGCCGTGCCGCCGCGGTCGGCGACCAGCACCGTGTAGCCCTGGGCGTCGAGCGCGCGATGCGTCAACCGGCGCAGCTGCTCGTCGTCCTCGACCACCAGCACTGTCCCGGCGCCGCGCCGCGGGGCTTCGGCGGGTGCGACTTTGCCTATGTCTTCGGGCAGCGCCGCGATCGCCGGGAGATAAACCTTGAACGTCGTCCCTTTCCCGGGCTCGCTGTAGAGCCAGATGTTGCCGCCCGTCTGCTTCACGATGCCGTATACGGTCGAGAGACCGAGACCGGTACCGCGCCCGGCGGGCTTCGTCGTGAAAAAGGGCTCGAAGATCCGCGACTGCGTCTTTGCATCCATCCCGCAGCCCGTATCGCTCACCGCGAGCATCACGTATTCGCCCGGGATCACGGACACGTGCTGCCCGGCGTACGCGTCGTCGAGTGTCACGTTACCAGTTTCGATCGTCACGGTGCCGCCGTCGGGCATCGCGTCCCGCGCGTTGATCGCAAGATTCATGATGACCTGTTCGATCTGATTCGGATCGGCGCGCGCGGCCCCGAGGTTGTCGGCCAGGTCCGTCTTGAGCTCGATGTTCTCGGAGATCAGCGACCGCAGCATCTTGTCGAGGTTCAACACCACCGCATTCACGTCGATGATGCGGGGCTCGAGTACCTGTTTGCGCGAGAAGGCGAGCAGCTGCCGGGTGAGCGCGGCGGCGCGCCGTGCGGCCTTGCGAATCTCTTCGAGATCCTCGAGCTGGCGCACGTTACTCGCCAGCTCCGCCGCCAGGAGGTCCGTGTAGCCGACGATGGCGGTCAGGATATTGTTGAAGTCGTGGGCGACGCCGCCCGCGAGCTGGCCGACCGCTTCCATCTTCTGCGACTGCAGCAGCTGCTCTTCCAGGCGTTTGCGTTCGGTAATCTCCGTCGCGACGCCCAGGAGTGTGGCGGTGCCCTCGGCGGGTGACCGCAGCGGCACCTTGATCGTTTGAAACCAGCGCGTCTCGCCGGCGGGATTCGTCACCGGCTCTTCGGCAATGATCTTGGATTGGCCGGACGACATCACGTCGCGGTCATCACGCAGGAAGTGCGCGACCTCCTCCGTGTTGCGATTGAAGTCGCCGTCGGTTTTGCCGACGAGCGCATCCACGGTGGTGCCGTAGACGTGCGCCGTGGCCTGATTGACGAGGACGAACCGGCCGTTCCAGTCTTTGACGAAGATCAAGCTGGGATTCGCGTCGATGATCTGCCGTAACAGGCGCTCCTGCTCTCGCAACGCTTCCCGCTGCCGGGCGCGCTCCAGTGCTTCGAGCAGTGCGGGGCCGAGGCGGACGAGCCGGTCCTTCAGGATGTAATCGGCCGCGCCGCCCTTCAAATACCGGACAGCGGTCTCTTCATCGAGCGATCCCGTCACGAGAATGAACGGCACGTCGGGTCGCGCACGCTGCGCGATCTCGAGCGCCTCCCAGCCGCCGAATCCGGGGATGTTGTGATCGCTGAGGATTGCGTGCGGTGCAAAGCCTTCCAGCGCCGTGGCGAAGGCAGGTTTAGTTCGGACGTGCTGGACCGCAGGCGGAGGAGTGAGGCGCGCGAGCTCACGATTGATCAGCACGGCATCATTGTCGTTGTCCTCGACCATGAGCACGCGAACTTGTTCCATGTCATAGTCTTGATGTTGCCTGGAATTGTGTCTGTCGGCGGTAGGGACCTCGGCGAGTAGGGTTTTGCCGACGCAGAATTTACGGTGTCGAGCGCAACGCCGCCGGACTAACGAGACCGTGTTGCGTCGCGTAGAACGTGAGCTCGGCGTTGGAGCGCATCCGCAGTTTGTGCAGCAACCGCGCCCGATACGTCGTGACGGTCTTGGGCGAAAGCCCGAGCTGCCGGCTGATCGCGGTGATGGGGCGACCGGCGGCGAGGAGACGCAGCACTTCGAGCTCGCGGTCCGAGAGCTGCTCGTGCGGCGCGGGCGGTGGTCCACCGAGGCCGTCCGCGACGGCCTGCGCCATCGCCGGGCTCAGATACTTGTGACCGGTCATCACGCGCTCCAGCGCGCGCAGCAACTCTTCGGGCGCCGATTCCTTCGTCAGATATCCGGCCGCGCCCATCTCCAGCATACGAAGCGCCAGCTGATCCTCCGGAAACATCGTGAGCACCAAGACCGGGAGCTTCGGCCGGGCCGCATGGACTTCCCGGAGCACCTCGAGTCCGTGCCGGTCGGGCAAGCCGAGATCGAGCAACACCACATCCCAGCGCTCACCGAACGCAAGCGTGATCGCCTCGGCGGCGGTGCCCGCCTCCCCGAACTGGACTCCATCCGGAAGCCCCTGGAGCAGCTCGATCAGCCCCCGGCGAACGAGCGCATGATCGTCGACGACGAGGATGCGAATCACTGTGCCCCGCCACCGCTCGGTGTAGCCGGGAGTGGTGGGAACCACGCCGTCACGCGCGTGCCGCCGTCGCCGCGCGGAGCGACTTCCAGGACGCCGCCGAGTGCGGCGGCCCGCTCGCGCATCCCGAGGATACCTAGGGACCCCGGGCCGGTGGTGGCGGCTTCCGTGATCCCGCGGCCGTCATCGCTGATCTCCAACGTCACGCAGTGGCTCTTGACCCCCAACGCGATCTGTACCTGGGACGCGTCGGCGTGCCGGGAGATGTTGGTGAGGCCTTCCTGCACGATCCGGAATAACGCCGTGCCGAGCTCCTGCGAAATGACGTCGTCGGTGGGCATGATCGTCGGTTCGCAGCGGATGCCGGTGCGACGGGTGAAGTCGTGCGCCAGCCACTCGAGCGCGGCGGGCAAACCCAGTTGATCGAGGATCGGCGGACGCAGCTCGGTGGCGATGCGACGCACGATTTTTACCAGGTCGTCCACCATGAGCGCCGTCTCCGCCAGGCGATGGCCGAGCGCGGGAGATTCGCGTGAGGCCGCGTCCTGGGCGGCCGCGAGCTGCAGCTTCAGGGCGGTCAACGCTTGTCCCAGCGAGTCGTGAATCTCGCGCGCGATCCTGGTCCGCTCGTCCTCACGAATGTCCTGTTGACGTGTGGCAAGGCTGCGGAGCGCCGTCCGTGAGGCGCGAAGCTGCTCCTCGGCGCGCCGGGTCTCGGTCACGTCACGCGTGATCCCGAGGAGTGCCTGTACCGCGCCAGATCCGTCTCGGAGCGGCACGGCGTGCGTCGACAGCCAGCGCCGCCGCCCCTTCAGTCCGATGATTTCGAATTCGAGCGCCCCCGACTCGCCGTCAAAGATACGGCGATGCAGGTCCATGAACGCGGCGCGATGTTCGGGAGCGATCACGTCGATGATCTGGAGGCCCCGGACCATATCAATGCTGTCCGCTTCGACCATCGCGAGGCCGGCGGGGTTCATGTCCACGAGCCGCCCCTGCCGGTCGACCAGTTTGACGCACTCCGGCTCGATCTCGATGATGGTCCGCAGCCGCGCCTCGCTTTCGCGCAGCGCGGTTTCGGTCCGTCGCCAGTCCGTGATGTCAAACGCGAATCCCACGACACCGGCGATCTCGCCGCTGCTCCCCACGAGCGGCTCGACGCGGGAGCTGAAAGTGCGGCCGCGGAACCGCGTCTCATATGAGGTGGCCTGGCCACGGAGGGCGGCGCGATGCGCGGCGACGACCGTCTCCAGGTCCGCCGAATCGACGAACTCACCGATCGACGGGCCGTCGACGGCGCCCGGCTCCTGCCCAAACACCGCCAGCACCCCGCCGTAGCGGGACGTCACCTGCAGACCGGTGTCGGTGGACCACATCAGGGCGGGCAACTGACTCAGAAGCCGCGTCAGGTGTTCCGTACCGATGTGCGTCGCGGCGTGCCACATGGTGACTACGGTACTCGCTTCGTTCTCATGCGTCCAGCACGTCGCGCACTTTGCGCGCGAGTCCATCCGGCGAAAACGGCTTCTGCAGGAAGGCACTGCCTAACGGGAGCGTCCCATGCTGCACGACTGCGTCCCCCGGGTATCCCGACATGTACAGGACGCGGATGCCGGGCCGCTGCGCCGAAAGGCGGTCGGCGAGCTCGCGCCCGGACAGCCCCGGCATCACGACGTCGGTCAGGAGCAGATGGATCATCCCGCCATGCCGCTCGACGACCCGGAGCGCGGCGTCGGCATCGGAGGCGGCCAGTACGACGTACCCCTGCGATTCGAGGGCGCGGCGGCTGAGCGTCAGGACGGCAGGTTCGTCTTCGACGACCAGCACGGTTTCGCTGCCGGGAGCCGGTCCGCCTTTTGGTGCACCAGCCGGCGGCTCCGCGGGCGTCGCGATCCGTGGCAGGTAGATCTTGAAGCTCGAGCCATGCCCGGGCTCCGAATACACGGAGATGTACCCGCCGCTCTGTTTCACGATGCCGTAGACGGTGGCGAGCCCGAGTCCCGTGCCCTTGCCGACTTCCTTGGTTGTGAAGAACGGCTCGAACAGGTGGGCGCGGACGGTGGCATCCATGCCCACGCCGGTATCGGTCACGGCGAGCATGGCATAGGATCCCGGGACCGAGCCGAGATGCGCCTGCGCGAACGTCTCGTCCAGGTCCACGTTGGCGGTCGCAATGGTCAGCTTCCCGCCGTCAGGCATCGCGTCGCGCGCATTCACCGCCAGGTTCACGATCACCTGCTCGATCTGATTCGGATCGGCACGGACCCGCCCCAGATCGGGTGCGAACACCGCCACGAGGTCGATGTGCTCGCCGATGAGGCGGCGGAGCATCTTGTCCATCTCGGCCATCACGACGTTGAGGTCGAGCACTTCCGGTTGCAGCATCTGCCGCCGGCTGTACGCCAGCAGCTGCCGTGTGAGTGACGCCGCCCGCTCGGATGCTTTGCGGATCTCCTCCACGTCGCCGTGCATGGAGTCGCCGGGAGGTAGCTCGCGCAGCAGCAGCTGCGTGTTTCCCAGAATCGCCGTCAGGAGATTGTTGAAGTCGTGCGCGATACCGCCGGCGAGTTGCCCAACCGCTTCCATTTTTTGCGACTGGCGGAACTGCTCTTCGAGATGGCGCTGCTCCGTGACATCCCGCTGCGTTCCCCACACCCGCACCAGCTGCCCGTCCTCGACGAAGCCGACGACGTTATTAAGGAAGACGCGGGGGCGTCCTTCACGGTCGTGCTCCCGCGTTTCAGAGTCTGAAACGCGGTAGCCGCCGCGAATGAAGGCCCGAATCTGCTCGCGGTTGACGGGATCGGTCACGTTGTGGAGGTCGGAGAGCCGTGTTCCGAGGAGCTCGTCCGCCTCGTCGAATCCGTACATGCGCGCCATCGCGTCGTTGCATTCCGCGATAAGCCCTCCCGCATACAGGCGATCGACCTGCTCTTCTTCCGTCAGGTTGATCGGAACCGGAGGATCGATCTCCAGGCGCGAGACGCCCTCCGAGCTTTGGGCGATGAACGAGCGGTACCGCTCCTCGGCGCGCTTGCGGTCCGTCACGTCCATGCCGATCGCCAGCCAGCCCCCGCCCGTCAGCGGCGCATTCGCCCAGATCGTGTCGAGGGTCGCGCCGTGACGGGTGCGGGTGCGGAAGTCCGTCCACTCGCCCACAGGCGCGCCGATGGAATCGCGCACGCGCTGCCGCTCGCGGGGATCAGGATAGAGCTCGGCAAAGATGTCGCGCGCGCTCGCGTCCGCGACGTCATACCCCAGGGTGCGCGTCCACTCGCGGTTCCCCCAGCTGAGGCGGCCCTGCTCGTCCAGGAACACGAGCATCACGGGAATGTTGTCCACGATCCGCTGCAGCAGCTCGCTCTGTTCACGCCAGGCATCCTCGACGCGCTTGCGCTCGATCGCCATCGCCATCTGCGACGACACGAACGTGAGGATGTCGCGCTCGCTTTCTCCGTAGCGCACGCCCGGGGAATACGTTTGCGTCACGACGACGCCGATGGTGCGATCCTTCACCTTGAGGGGCACGCCGAGCCAGTCGATCGACGGGGCGCCGATCAGCTCCGCTTCTCCGGCGGCGACGAGACGTTCGTAGACCTCGGGAGTCGCCAGCAACGGCTGGCCCGTCCGCAGGACGTACTCGGTGAGACCCTTGCGGAGTTTGCGCGGCTTCACGTCGCACGTCAGGTCAATCTCGTCGACGAAATACGGGAACTCGAGCAAGTCCTTCTCCGCATCGTACAGCGACACGTAGAAGTTCTTCGCCGGCATCAGCTCGCCGACGATCTCGTGGATCGCCCGCAACAGCTCTTGCAGATTCTCGGCCGTGTGTGCCGTATGCGAGATGCGATACACTGCTTCCTGAACGCATTCGGCACGGCGGCGTGCCGTGACGTCACGGAAGCTCCACACGCGACCCACGGAGCGGCCGTCGAGGCGGAGCGGAATCGAGTAGCGCTCCAGGACTCGACCATCCTTGAAGGTGAGGACGTCGAAACTGTCCGCCTGGGGCTCGGCGTATCGGTCCTGGATACCGTCCACGAACAGTTCCGGATCGACGAGCTGGTCGCGCACATGGTCGATCAGGCGCCGGCGGCCAGCGGCATCATTGTTGGCGGCGATCAGCGGTGCCGGCAGGCGCCACATTTCCTCGAAGTGCCGATTGTGGGAGACGATGTTTCCGTCGAGGTCGACCACGAGGATGCCGTCCGCGGTCGATTCGAGGGTTGCCTGGAGCACCGAGACCGTCAGGGAGTCGGATACCCTACGGGGTTTCTTCGCCCTTGGGGCTGCCTTGGCCTTCTTGGGAGTCGTCGGTCGGCGCGTCGCCATTGGGCCGCAATCTATGGGTGCGGGGTCCGGTGACCAGCCTCACGGGGCTGGCTGCGTCTCGCACCTAGCTTTCGATCCCTTTCCACGGCACGGGGCAGGAGTGCGACCGAAGCGGTTCCGGTGGCTGGGCGTCGAGGAAACGAGCCGCGCCGAGCTGCAGCTGCGCGCGTCGGCACGCCAGCAGGAGGCGGTCGCGCACCTCGGCCAGCAGGCGCTCGCCGGGGTCGCGCGTGCCGACCTGTTCGACACCGCCGCCACGCTCGTCTCCCGCGGTCTGGACGTCGAGTTCAGTGAAATCCTCGAGCTGAGGCCGGAGCACCGCAGCCTGCTGGTGCGGGCGGGCATAGGGTGGCACGAGGGTTGTGTCGGCAAGACGCTCGTCACCGCGGAGGCGGGAGCGCTCGCCGGGTATGCGCTCAACGCGGCTGGTCCTCTCGTCATTGCCGATCTCTCCAGCGAAATCCGATTCAGCGCACCGCCCCATCTCGAGGAGCACGGCATCGTCAGCGGCGTCTGCGTGGTCGTGCAGGGCCGCGACCGTCCCTGGGGCGTGCTGGGAGCGTACAGCGCGCAACCGCGGGAGTTCAGCGGTCCGGACGTCCTTTTCGTCCAGGCACTTGCCCACGTTCTCGCCACCGCGCTCGAGCGCGCACGGGTGGAAGACGCGCTGCGCAAAAGCGAAGAGCACTTCCGCTCATTGACCGAAAACGCCTCCGACATCGTCACAATTCTGGGCGATGACGGCATCGTTCGTTACGTGAGCCCGTCGGTGCAGCGGTTGCTGGGCTATGGCGCCAACGAGCTGTTGGGTCGCAACGCCTTCGAGTTCATGCATCCGGACGACCTCTCGCCCGTCATGGAAGCACTGTCGGACGCGATTCAGCGCCCGGGATCGCCCCAGACCGCCACGTTCCGGTTCAAGCATGCAGATGGGTCGTGGCGCGTGCTCGAATCGATCGGCCAAGCGAAGCTCGATCAGCCGAATTCGTACAGCGTGATCGTCAACTCGCGTGACGTCACCGAGCGCATCCTGCACGAGCAGATGCTCCGGACCAGCAAGCAGCGGCTGCGCACGGTGGTCGCCGGTGCGCCCGTCATTTTCTTCTCGCTCGATCCGAAGGGAGTCTTCACGCTCGCCGAAGGAAAGGGGTTGCACTCGCTCGGTGTGCGGCCGGGCATGCTCATGGGCAAATCGTTCTTCGAGCTGCTCGGGGACGTGCCGCAGGCGGTCGCCGACGTTCGCCGCGCCCTCGCCGGTGAGTCGGTGACCGCGCGCGTCGAGTTGTTCGGGTTCGAGTTCGAGGCGCAATACTCGCCGGTCCGCGAGCGGGACGGCTCCATCTCGGGCGTCGTGGGTGTAGCGACCGATATCACGGAACGGCGCCGGGCCGAGCAGGCGCTGCGGCGCGCCGACGCCGCCAGCCGCACGCTGGTGCAACAAGCCCCGTTCGGCATTTTCCGCGCGACCCCGGAAGGCGCGTTTCTCTCCGTGAACCCGGCGCTCGTCGAAATGCTGGCGTACGAAACGGAGACTGAGCTCCTGAGCCGCCATCTCGACCGCGACGTGTTCAAGGACCCGGCGGCGCGGGCCCGCTACCTCACGCAGATGAACGAGACGGTGGGCGCCATCGAAAGCCAGGCGGTCTGGCGGCGGAAGGACGGCGAGGCGATCACGGTGCGTCTGTACGGCCGCGCGGTCCGCTATGAGGACGGCCGGGTCGAGTGTCACGAGGTGTTCGCCGAAGACGTCAGTGAGCGGCGCGGCCTGGAAGAACAGCTCCGCCAGGCGCAGAAGATGGAAGCGATCGGCCAGCTCACCGGCGGGATCGCGCACGACTTCAACAATCTGCTGACGATCATCCTCGCCAACGCCGAGCTGCTGGCCCGCGGACCCGATGAAGCGAGCCTGCGCGACATCATCTCGGCAGCGGTCAGCGGCCGTCTGATGGTGAATCAGCTGCTGGGGTTTGCCCGCCGCTCGACGCTGACGCTCGAGCCGATTCATCTGGGCCACCT
>QHUF01000052.1 GCA_003221075.1 Gemmatimonadota bacterium | reverse complement strand
GCGTCGGGGATCGGCTAAGCCGTCGTCAAAATGCGGGGTCCGTTGTCCGTCACCGCGACTGTATGCTCGAAGTGCGCCGACAGCGAGCCGTCCTGCGTCACGACGGTCCACTTGTCGTCCAGCGTCCGGATCGCCGAGCCTCCGATGTTGATCATCGGCTCGATCGCGATCGTCATGCCGGGGGCGAGGCGCGGGCCGCGTTTCGGTTTGCCATAGTTCGGTATCTGCGGCTCCTCGTGGAACGCGGCGCCGATCCCGTGGCCGACCAGCTCCCGGACAACGGAGTATCCCGCGCCTTCCGCCACCTGCTGCACGGCATGGCCGATATCGCCGACGTGATTGCCCGCGCGCGCCTGCGCCACGCCCGCGGCGAGCGCCTGCTGGGTGACCTCGAGCAACCGCGCCGTCTCCCGCGTGATGTCCCCGACCGGGAACGTGGCGGCCGAGTCGGCGTGCAAGCCTTCGAGCCACACGCCCACATCGATACTGACGATGTCGGCGTCGTGGAGGACGCGCTTGTGCGACGGGATCCCGTGCACGATCTCCTGATTGATCGAGGTGCAGAGCGTGGCGGGAAAATCGTACAGCCCCTTGAACGAGGGCTGCGCGCCGGGATGGCTGCGGATGAATGTTTCGGCGAGGCGGTCGAGATCTTCGGTGGTGATGTCGGGTCGGATACTGCGTCCCACCAGCGCCAGCGTCTCGGCGACGATGCGGCCGGCGGCCGCCATCGTCTCGATTTCGCGCGGCGACTTGATGGTGATCATCGCCCGATGATCCGCTTGATCTCCCCGGCAATCTGATCGACCGTCCCGGTGCCGGGGACGCGGTGCACGATCCCCCGCTGGGTATAATGCGCGATGAGCGGGGCGGTGTCGCGCTGGTATATCTGGAGCCGGTTGGCGATCGCCTCGGGCGCATCGTCGCTGCGGCCCTCCACCTGCGACCGCGCGCTCATGCGACGGACGAGCTCATCCTCCGTCACGTCGAGGAGCAGGATGTGGTTCAAGCGCTGGCCGCGCTGCGCCAGGGTCCGGTCGACCAGCTCGGCCTGCGCCGCGGTGCGCGGGAACCCGTCGAGAATCGCGCCGGTCTTCGCCTCCGGGCGATCCAGCTGCTCCTTGATCATCCCGAGGATGATGCTGTCGGGCACGAGCTTGCCCTCGTCGTAGTACTTCTTCGCGTCGAGTCCAAGCGGCGTCCCGTCCTTCATCGCCGCCCGCAGCAAGTCACCGGTGGTGATCTTGGGCAGCCCGAGCCGCTCGGCGAGGATTTTTCCTTGCGTCCCCTTCCCCGAGCCCGGCGCCCCCAGGATGAGAATGAACACTTACAGTGCAGGCACTAGCGGCGGAAGCGAACCCGTGAGGTGCCGCTGCCTCCACCCCCACCCTTCATGAAGCCGTCATACTGGCGCAGCAACAGGTGCTGCTGCACCTGCTGCACCGTATCGAGCGCCACACCCACGACGATGAGCAACGCCGTGCCGCCGAACCCGAACGGCATGTTGAGCGTATTCTGCACCACGATGGGCAGCAGCGCCACGAACGTCAGGAAGAGGGACCCCGGCAGCGTGATGCGGGTGAGCACCTCGTCGATGTAATCGGCGGTCGCCGCGCCCGGCTTCACGCCGGGGATGAACGCCCCCTGCTTCTTGAGGTTCTCCGCCAGGTCCACGGGATTGAAGATGATGGACGTGTAGAAGTACGCGAAGAACACGATGAGCACCGCGCTCGAGAGGATGTACCACACCGACGTCGTGTTGAAATACTCGGCGAACGTCTTGAGCCAGGGAACCCCGCTGAACGTCGCCACCGTGCCCGGCACGATGATCAGCGACTGCGCGAAGATGATCGGCATCACGCCCGCGCTGTTGATGCGCAGCGGGATGAACGTCTTCTGGCCCTCGCGAATCCGGCCGCGCCCCATCACCTTGCGCGGGATCTGGACCGGGATCCGGCGCGCCGCCACGGTGATCGCGACGGTGCCCGCGACCACGAGCACACACATGATCAGCACGATGAGCAGCACCGGGAAGCTCAGGGTCCCGGTCTTCAGCGCTTCGAACGTGTTGACCGTCTCCGGCAGAATCCGCTCGATGATCGAGAAGAAGATGAGCAGGCTCATCCCGTTCCCGATGCCCCGCTCGGTGATCTGCTCGCCCAGCCACATGACGAAGATGCCGCCGGTCGTCAGCGTGAGGACCGTCGTCATCCGGAATGCGAACCCCGGTTGGGCAACGGCGTTGGGCAACGATTCCGTGAACACCGCGAACCCGTACGCCTGGAAAATGCAGAGCAGGACGGTGACATAGCGCGTCCACTGCGTCAGCGTCTTCTTGCCCTCTTCATCCCGCTGCATCTTCTCGATGGTCGGAAACACCGGTCCCGCGAGCTGAAACACGATGCTGGCCGAGATGTACGGCATGATGCCGAGCGCGAAGACGGTGGCGCGCCGGAGCCCGCCGCCCGAAAACAGATCGTACAGTCCGAAGAGCGTGCCGGTCCCGCGGGTGCTCATGAAGTCCGCGAGGGCGTCCACGTTCACGCCCGGCGTCGCGATGTGCGCCCCGATCCGGTAAATCACGAGGCACAGGAGCGTGAAGAGGAGCTTTTCCTTGAGCTCCGGGACCTTGAACAGATTGGGAATCGGGGACGTCACGCGATCGTTCCGCCGGCCTGCTCGATCTTGCTCTTGGCGCTCGCGGATACCGCGACGCCTTTGACGACGAACTTCCGTCCCGAGACCTCGCCGGTGCCGAGCAGCTTGATCGGGTGGTCGGGACGGCGCACCAGCCCGGCGCCGAACAGCGTCTCCGGCGTCACCTCGACACCCTCCGCGAGCAGGATGAGGTGGCGCACGTTGACGACCTGCGCCGGCTGCTTGAACGGATTGGTGAAGCCGCGCTTGGGAATGCGCCGGATGAGCGGCATCTGGCCGCCCTCGAACCCCGGACGCACCTTGCCGCCCTGACGCGCGGTCTGACCTTTGCCGCCGCGGCCGGCCGTCTTGCCGATCCCGGAGCCGGGACCGCGGCCTTTGCGGATCCGCGCGCGATGCGAGCCGCGCGGCGGTTGCAGATCATGCAGCGCAAGGCGCGGGAATTGGGCCTCGGGGTTAGGGGCTCGGGCCTTGCGCCTAGGTTTCCGTGTGGCTTTCGCCTTCGCCTTTGGCATCTTACTTCTTTCCTTCCTTCTCGGGCGTCACCGCGACGAGGTGTCGCACCTGTTGGAGCATACCGCGCAGCGCTGGATGATCGGCGTGCACGACTTCATCCTGATGATGCTTGAGGCCCAACGCCTCGAGCGTCCGCTTCATGCGAAAGGAATGGCCGCTGCCCGACCGCACCTGCTTGATGCGCAGCTTCCCCTTCCCCACCGGCGGCAATACGGGGTCGCGCCCGGTTTTGCGTTTGCGGTATTTCCGCGTCGGCGGCAGCCTACCCATGCGGGACCACGCTTTCCTGGCGGGCGCGGTACGGAATGGCCTCGAGCTCCACGCCACGCTCGCGTGCGACGCGCCGCGCCGTCGTCAGGCGCTTCAGGCCGTCCAGGGTCGCCCGCACCATGTTGTGCGGATTGGTCGAACCCAGGCTCTTGGTCAGGATGTCCCGGATCCCGGCGCACTCGAGCACCGCGCGCACCGGTCCACCCGCGATCACGCCCGTACCCGAGGCCGCCGGCTTGAGCAGCACCCGGCCCGCGCCGTGCTTCCCGATGATCTCGTGCGGAATCGTGCCGCCGGTGAGCGGTATTTCGGACATGCGGCGGCGCGCGGCCTCGACGGCCTTCCGCACCGCTTCGCTGACCTCATTCGCCTTGCCGGTCGCGATCCCCACCTGACCTTTGCCATCCCCCACCGCAACCAACGCGTTGAAGGAGAAACGGCGACCACCCTTCACGACTTTCGCCACGCGATTGATCGCGACGACGTTCTCGACTATGCCATCGCTCTCGCGCTGGCGATCGCCGCCTTCGCGCCGCTCACCACCGCGGCCCCGGCCTCTGCCGCCGCGACCGCCCCCTGGTCCGCCTCCCTGACCGCGCGGCCCGCGCGGGGGCCGGTGTTCCACCGCCGGCGCCGCCTCAGCTGCCGGTGGAACGTCCGCCGCGGGGACGTTGGTCGGCGCTTCTGGACTTTCCTTTTGTTCTTCCATTAGAACTCCAGGCCCCCTTTGCGTGCGCCGTCCGCGACGGCCTTCACGCGCCCGTGATACTGATAGCCGCCGCGGTCGAATACGACTTTGGCGATGCCTTTCTCTTTGGCCTTGGCGGCAATGAGCTTCCCGACCGCAAAGCTTCGAGCCACCTTGCCCTTCCCCTCGATCTGCACGCCTTCGGACGTGTCCGTCGCGCCGGCGAGCGTGCGACCGCGCTCGTCATCGACGAGCTGGGCGTAGATGTGCTTCGACGAGCGGAACACCACGAGCCGCGGCCGCTCCGGCGTGCCTTCGATCTTCTTGCGGACGCGGAGATGGCGGCGGTAACGGCGATCAGCCGACGTTTTGATTTTGCGAATGGAGCGCATATTTATTTCGCCGCCTGGGCAGTCTTGCCCGCTTTGCGGCGGACCTGCTCGCCGGCGTAGCGGATGCCTTTGCCCTTGTAGGGCTCGGGTGGGCGGATATTGCGCAGCTCCGCGGCCACCTGGCCAACGAGTTCCTTGTCGATGCCTTCGATCTTCACATTGACGTTATTCGTCACCGTAATCTTGATGCCTTGCGGCGCGTGATACGGCACGGGATGCGAGTATCCGACCACCAGCTGCACGCCGAACGGCTTCGGCTCGGCCTTGTAGCCGACGCCCTGGATCTCGAGCGACTTGGCGAACCCCTCCGTGACGCCCTGCACCATGTTCGCGACGAGCGTGCGCGTCAGGCCGTGGAGCGCCTTGTGCTGCGCCTCGTCGGAGGGGCGCTTCACGACGACCGTGCTGTCCTCGAGGGCGACGTTCATGTCCTCGTGGAGCGTGCGGCTGATCTCGCCTTTCGGCCCCTTCACCGTGATCTTGTGCCCGTCGATCTGCGCCGTGACGCCCTTGGGCAGTGCTACGGGCTTCCTGCCGATACGTGACATGTGTAGTCCCCAGTCCCTAACCCTAGTCCCTTACCAAACCACCGCGAGCACTTCGCCGCCCACCCGGGCGGTGCGCGCTTCGCGGTCGGTCATGAGTCCCTGCGGCGTGCTCAGAATCGCCATGCCAAGGCCGTTCTTGATGCGCGGGATCTCGCGCGCCTTGACGTAGCGCCGGAGCCCGGGCGACGACACGCGATGCAGCTCGCGGATGACGGGCGCGTCGTTGTGGTACTTCAAGTAGAGCCGCAGCAGGCCATGCTGCCCATCGTCCAGCACCTTGAAGTCCTGGACGTAATGGTTGTCACGGAGAATCGTGGCGATCGCGACCTTCAGCTTCGACACCGGCATGTCGACCCGGCGGTGCCCCGCCATGCAGGCGTTGCGCACCCGAGTCAGCATATCGGCGACGGGATCAATGACGCTCATCTCGTGTCCTTTACCAGCTGGCTTTGCGCACGCCGGGAATTTCCCCGCGCAGCGCAAGCTCACGGAAACAGATGCGGCACAACTTGAACTTGCGCAGCGTGCCGCGGCTGCGGCCGCAACGCTGGCAGCGGTAGTAGCCCCGCACCTTGAACTTCGGGCCCCGCTTCACCCTCTCCAACCACGCCTTCTTCGCCATGAGGTCTCCTAAGCTGCCGCGCCGGCGGTTTCGACCCGGAACGGCATGCCCATCTCTCGCAGGAGGGCCAGCGCAGTGTCGTCGCGCCCGGCGCTCGTCACGAACGTGATATCCATCCCGTGAATGCGCTCGACTTTGTCGTAGTCGATCTCGGGGAAAATCATCTGCTCCTTGATGCCCAACGAGTAATTGCCGCGCCCGTCGAAGCTCTTCGTGGGCAGCCCGCGGAAGTCGCGCATCCGTGGGACCGCGATCGAGATGAACCGATCGAGGAACTCGTACATCCGGCCGCCGCGCAGCGTCACGGCGCAGCCGATCGGCTGCCCTTCGCGCAGGTTGAAGCTCGCGATCGCCTTCTTGGCGCGCGTCACCACCGGATGCTGGCCGGTGATCGCCGCCAGCTCGGCGACCGCCGCCTCCAGCCCCTTCGGGGTCTTGGACGCGTCGCCCATGCCCACGTTGAGCACGATCTTCTTGAGCCGCGGAATCTGGTGCGGGTTCTTGAACGCAAACTGCTGCTGCAGCTTGCCGCGCACCTGCTGCTCGTAGAAGTCCCACAACCGGGCCCGCGGCGCAGGCTCTGCCGGGGGCTCGGGGCTAGGGGCCGGGGCCTCGGGCTGCTCTCCACCCTTCGGCGGCTTTCCGGCGCCCTTCGGCGCCTTGGGCTTCTTCTTTTCCTGTTTCTCTTGTTCGTCTGCCATCGCTATCTCACTCTCGGAATCGGTTGACCCGATTTCACCGCGATCCGTTCGAGCTTCCCTTCCTTGTCCAGGCGCCGGCGCACGCGCGTCGGCTCCCCCGATTTCGGGTCGAGCAGCATCACGTTGGATGCCGCGACACTGGCGGGAAACTCGATGATCCCGCTTTCTCCCTGCGGCGTGGTGGCCCGCTTGTGCTTCTTCACGACGTTCACGCCCTCGACGACGACGCGGTACTTCTTCGGATAGACGTGCAGCACGCGGCCTTCCTTGCCGCGATGCTCGCCGCTGATCACGCGGACCGTGTCGCCCTTGGCGATGTGCATCTTGTACCGCTTGGGCTCCGTGCCGCGCACGCGCCGCGACTTCTTGTAGACGAGCGGCTTCATCTCAGATGACCTCCGGCGCCAGCGACACGATCTTCATGAACTTTTTCTCGCGCAGCTCGCGGCCCACCGGGCCGAAGATGCGGGTGGCGCGCGGCTCGCCTTCGTCGTTGATCAGCACGGCGGCGTTCTCGTCGAACCGGATGTAGGAGCCGTCCTTGCGCTTGGTCTCCTTGGCCGTCCGCACGATCACCGCCCTGACCACCTCGCCCTTTTTCACCTGGCCGGTGGGGATGGCGTCTTTGATCGTGACCACGACGACGTCGCCCAGCCCCGCATAGCGTCGCTTGGACCCGCCGAGCACGCGGATGACGAGCGCGCGGCGCGCGCCCGAGTTATCCGCGATCTTTACCTGCGATTCTTGCTGCACCATGGCTATTTCGCCTTTTCGATAATCTCGACCACGCGCCAACGCTTCCGTTTCGACAAGGGCCGCGTCTCCACGATGCGCACGGTGTCGCCCAGCTTGGCGCCGTGCTCGTCGTGTGCCGCGACCGTCTTGGTCCTGGTGATCTGCTTGCCGTAAAACGCGTGGGCGAAGCGGCGTACCATCGAGACCGTGACCGTCTTGGTCATCTTGTCGCTGACGACGGTTCCCGTACGAACTTTCCTGCGGCCGCGATCGGTCATGCCGACGCCCTTTCCTTCAAAATGGTCTTGATCCGGGCGATGTCGCGCCGAATCGTCCGCAGCTGCAGCGGATTCGTGAGCGACTCCGTCGCCCGGCGAAATTCGAGCCGGAACCTCTCCTCCGTCAGCACCGCCAGCTTCTGCGACAACTCGTCGGTCTTGAGCTCGCGCAGTCCGTCGGCCCGATTCTCCCGTTTCGCCGGCATCCTACCGCTCCTCCCGCTTCACAAACTTCGATCGCACCGGCAACTTGGCGGACGCCAGCGCCAGGGCGGCGCGGGCCGAGGCCTCTTCGATGCCCTCGAGCTCGAACATGATCCGTCCCGGCTTCACCACCGCCACCCACCCCTCCGGATTCCCCTTGCCTTTTCCCATCCGCGTTTCGGCGGGCTTCTTGGTGATCGGCTTGTCCGGGAACAGGCGGATCCACACCTTGCCGCCACGCTTCATCTCGCGCGTGAGCGCGACGCGCGCGGCCTCGAGCTGCCGGTTCGAGATCCAGCCGGGCTCGAGCGACATCAGCCCGTAGTGGCCGAACGCGACGGTGTTGCCGCGCGTGGCCATCCCGTTGGTGCGGCCCTTGAACCGCTTGCGAAACTTGACGCGCTTCGGTGCGAGCATGGTTTAGACGCCCGTGGAATAGGTGCGGCCGTGGAGATCCTCGGTCCGCTCACCCTTGAAGATCCAGACCTTCACGCCGATCGTGCCGAACGTCGTCTTGGCCGTGGAGGTCGCATAGTCGATGTCCGCGCGCAGCGTATGCAGCGGCACGCGGCCCTCGTGATAGCCTTCGGTGCGGGCGATTTCCGCGCCGCCCAGGCGGCCCGCCGTCTTGATCTTGATCCCCTGCGCGCCCATCCGCATCGCGCTCTGCACCGCGCGCTTCATCGCGCGGCGGAACGAGATGCGCTGCGTGAGCTGATGCGCGACGCTGTCACCCACCAGCTGCGCGTCCAGCTCGGGACGCTTGATCTCTTCGACGTTGATGCCGACTTCCTTCCCCGTGAGCTGCGCCAGCTCGTCGCGGAGCTTGTCGACTTCCGCGCCGCGCTTGCCGATGACGACGCCGGGCCGGCCGGTATGGACCGTGACGGTCACCTTCCCCGGCTTGCGCTCGATGTGGACGTCGGCGATGGCGGCGTGGCTGAGGCGCGTCCGCAGGTACTTCCGGATCAGCTCGTCTTCCTTGAGCAGCTCGGGGAAGTTATGGCGCGCGTAGTAGCGCGAGCGCCATTGCTTAACGATGCCCAGCCGGAACCCGTACGGATGTGTTTTCTGTCCCACTTACCTGCTCGCTTTCTTTTTCTTGGCTGGCGTCTTCTTCTTGGCCTTCTTAGCCGGCGCCTTTTTTGCGCGCGGCTTCTTCTCTTCTTTCGCTTCCGCTTTCGGTGCCGGTGCGGGCGCGACCGGCGCTGCCACGCCGGCCACACGGATCTCCACGTGGCTCGTGCGCTTCAGGATCGGCGTGCCCCGGCCCATGGCCGCCGCCGTGAACCGCTTCAGCGTCTGGCCTTCGTTCACCACCGCATAGGTGACGCGCAGGCTGTCGGCATCGAACGGGGCGTTGTCGCGCTGCGCCGCCTGCTGCGCGTTCGCGACCGCGGACTTCAAGACCTTATGGATCTGCCGCGCCGCCCGCTTCTTGGAAAAGCGCAGGATGGCGTCGGCTTCCGGGACGGCCTGGCCGCGGATCAAATCGATCACGAGGCGCATCTTGCGCGCCGACTGCCGCACCCCGCGTTGAATCGCTCGAGCTTCCATTCCCTACTCCTTCTTCTTCTCGGCGCCGCCCTCGGCACCAGCCTCAGCGGCGGCTGCCTCGGCCTCACGCTCCGCCGCCGAGCCCTTGGCGCCGTGGCCGCGGAACAACCGCGTCGCGGCGAACTCGCCAAGCTTGTGGCCCACCATGTTCTCGGTGATGTAGACCGGGATGAACTTGTTCCCGTTGTGCACCGCGAGCGTGTGGCCCACGAAGTCGGGCGTGATCGTGCTGCGCCGCGACCAGGTCTTGAACACCTTCTTCTCGTTCCGCTCGTTGAGGAGGCGAATTTTCACCATCAACGACTCCTCGACGTACGGACCCTTCTTGACGCTGCGTCCCATTACGTCGTCGCCCTTCCGCGCTTGCGGCCGCGCACGATGAGTTTCGTCGAATGCTTCTTCTTGTGCCGCGTCTTCTTGCCCTCGACCTTGCCCCACGGGTTCGTTGGGGGCCGGCCACCCGAGCTCTTGCCTTCGCCGCCGCCGAGCGGATGATCGACGGGGTTCATCGCCACGCCGCGGACGCGCGGGCTGCGACCCAGCCAGCGCGACTTCCCCGCCTTGCCGATCGACAGCAGCTCGTGCTCGGCGTTCCCGACTTCGCCGATCGTCGCGAGACACTCGCCGCGCACCATCCGCATTTCCGTCGAGCGGAGCCGGAGCGTGACGTAATTGCCCTCTTTCGCGACGACTTGCGCGCTGGTCCCGGCGCCGCGGCACAGCTGGCCGCCGCGGCCGATCTTCAGCTCGATATTGTGCACCGCGGTGCCCAGCGGGATTTCGAACAGCGGCATCGCATTCCCGACGCGGATGTCCGAGCCCGGACCGGACACGACGTTGTCGCCGACGTTCAGGCCCTTCGGCGCCAGGATGTAGCGCTTCTCGCCGTCCGCGTAGTGCAGCAGCGCGATGCGTGCCGTGCGGTTCGGATCGTATTCGATCGCCGCCACGCGCGCCGGAATCGCGGACTTGTCGCGCCGGAAATCGATGCGCCGGTACTGCCGCTTGTGCCCGCCGCTCATATACCGGCTCGTGATGTGACCCTTGTTGTTGCGCCCGCCGGTGCGCTTCAGCGGCTCGAGCAACGTCTTCTCCGGCTCCGTCTTGGTGATTTCGGAGAAGTCGGAGACCGAGCGGAACCGCGTGGCCGGCGTCATCGGCCGAAACTGTCGGATGCCCATTTAGCCCTCGAACACCTCAATAGCGTCGCCCTCTTTGAGGGTGACGATTGCCTTCTTCCAGGACGGCCGGCGGCCAGCATAGCGGCCGTACGTGCGCCGCTTGGCCCGCATGACCATCGTGCGGACACCGGTGACCGACACCTTGAACAGCGTTTCGATGGCCGCCTTGATCTGCGGCTTGGTCGCGTCGGAGTGCACGCGGAACGCGTACTCCTTGCGCGCGCCGTAGGCCGCGGACGATTTCTCCGTGACCACCGGCCGGACGATCAGGTCGTGCAGCTCAGGCATCG
This sequence comes from Gemmatimonadota bacterium, assembly GCA_003221075.1. Classification (GTDB taxonomy): domain Bacteria; phylum Gemmatimonadota; class Gemmatimonadetes; order Gemmatimonadales; family GWC2-71-9; genus 20CM-2-65-7. Next base: position 1,709 of record QHUF01000052.1, on the reverse strand, counting down.
TCGGACTCCTTCGATTCCTGCTTGGCGCCAGTCCCCACCCCTGATCCCTGTTCCAGCGCGCCGATTTCCACGACCACCGTCTGCGCCCACAGGATCTCGTACGCCGTCGCGTCGGCAAAGCGCATCACGTGCACGTCGGGGATGTTGCGGCCCGACAGGTAGACGTTGTGCGCATCGCTGGCCGTGAGCAGCAGGACCTTCTTGCCGCTTGCATCGAGTTTCTTGAGCAACGCCACGAGGTCTTTGGTCTTCGGTTTTTGGTATTCGAGGGCGTCCACGATCGCCAGCGCACCCTCGCGCGCGCGCGCGTTGAGCGCCGACTTCTTGGCCAGCTGGCGCATCTTCTTGGGAATGCCGAGCCGGTAGCTGCGCGGATGCGGCCCATGCGCGATGCCGCCGTGCCGCCAGTGCGGGGCGCGGGTCGAACCCTGCCGGGCGCGGCCGGTGCCTTTCTGCCGCCACGGCTTCTGATTGCCGCCAGAGACCTCGCTGCGGGTCAACGTGTTGCTCGTACCCTGCCGCTGGTTGGACAGGAACGTGATGACCGCGCGATGCAGCAGGTCCTCGTTCACCGTGCCGTCGAACAGCGCTTCCGGCAGCGGGACCGCCTTCTTGCTGGCGCCCGCCGCGGAGTAGTGCGGAGCCTCAATCATGGCGGCTCGGGCCTCCCTGCTTGCGGACGGTGACCAGCCCGTTCATCGGACCCGGCACCGAGCCGCGCACGAACAAGAGATTGCGCTCGGCGTCGATCTTCACGACGCGCAGGCCGATCTCGGTGAAGTTGCGCGCGCCCATATGCCCGGGCATACGCTTGCCTTTGATGATGCGCGACGGGTCGGTACCCGGAGCGATCGAGCCCGGCTTGCGGTGCCGCGTGTTGCCGTGGGTCTCGGGGCCGCCGTGGAAGTGATGGCGGTGCACGACGCCCTGAAAGCCGCGGCCTTTCGACACGCCGCGCACTTTGACGCGATCGCCTTCGGCGAAGATGGCGACCGTCACGGCGGTGCCCGCGGCGGGCGCTTCCCCCGTGACATCGAAGCGACGGATGATGCGCGGCGCGACCTCGAGGCCGGCTTTCTTCACGTGGCCCACGATCGCCTTCGGCGAACGCTTCGCCTTCTTCGCCTCGAAGCCCAGCTCAGCACGGCCCTCGGCGACCGAGATGACGGGGCACGGCCCCGCCTCGATCACCGTGACGGGCACGTGCGTGCCTTCGGCGTTGAAGATTCGCGTCATTCCCAATTTTCGTCCGATCAAACCGTTCATAATGACCCTGTCGCCATGCGTATTTGGTAGAGGCGCAGCATGCTGCGCCCCTACATCACGTTTCCTACTCGACCTTAATCTCCACGTCCACACCGGCCGGCAGATCGAGCTTCGTCAGCGCATCCACCGTCTGCGACCGCGAGTCGAGGATGTCGATCAGCCGCTTGTGCGTCTTGAGCTCGAATTGCTCGCGGCTCTTCTTGTCGATGTGCGGGCTGCGCAGTACCGTCCACAGCTGCCGCTTTGTGGGCAGTGGGATCGGACCCGAGACTTGCGCTCCCGTCTTCTCAGCAGTCCGTACAATGTCTGCGGCCGCCTGGTCGATGAGAGCGTGGTCGAACGCCTTTAACCGGATTCGGATTTTGCTAGCCATTCGGTCCTCGTCGGGCGGATGGGCGGATGGGCAGTTGGGCTGTTACAGCCCATCAGCCCATCAGCCCATT
>QHUF01000320.1 GCA_003221075.1 Gemmatimonadota bacterium | reverse complement strand
CCGACTCATTCGGACCCCGAACCGCGGCTTGGCGCACGCCCGCAACGCGGGGCTCGGCGCGGCGAACGGGGAGATCGTGGCGTACATCGACGACGACGCCTACCCCGACCCGCACTGGCTCAGGTATCTGGCGGCCACGTTTATGAGCACGCCGCACGCTGGAGTGGGCGGGCCGAACATCGCGCCGCCGGGCGACGGGCCAATCGCAGAATGTGTCGCGCAGTCGCCCGGGGGACCCATGCACGTGCTGTTGAGCGACCGCGAGGCCGAGCATATCCCAGGGTGCAACATGGCGTTCCGCCGGGACCGTCTGGAGGCGATCGGCGGATTCGATCCGCAATTCCGCGCCGCCGGTGACGATGTGGACGTGTGCTGGCAGCTACAGGAGCGCGGCTGGACGCTCGGCTTCCATCCCGCCGCGCTCGTGTGGCACCACCGCCGGAACTCAGTGCGCACTTATTGGAAACAGCAGATCGGCTATGGCCGGGCCGAGGCCATGCTCGAGCGGAAATGGCCCGAGAAATACAACGGCCCGGGCCACGTGCGCTGGGCGGGTCGCATGTACGGCTCCGGCCTCACGCGCCTACTCGGCTGGCGCCGACCGCGTATCTACCATGGCGTGTGGGGCGCCGCACCGTTTCAATCGCTCTACGAGCCCGCGCCGAGCCTGCTGGCCTTCTTGCCGCAGATGCCCGAGTGGCATTTGATGACGGCGACGCTGGGCGGGATGGCAGGTTTGAGCGTCGTCTACCAGCCGTTGAAGCTGGCGCTGCCGCTCTTCGTTGGCGCTCTGGTCCTGCCGATTGCACAGGCGTATGTGAGCGCGGTCCACGCGCGATTCCCGGCGGCGCCGCCCGGCGTGCCCCGGCTCGCGCGGCGACTGTTGACGGCCGCACTCCACCTCCTGGTGACGGCGTCCATCTGGAGCGAGCGCTGGGAGCCGCTGGACCGGCGCCTTCGCGCGCTCGAAGCACGGCTGCGCGCGGCCCGCGCCTGCGTGCTCCGCGGCGAAGCGCACGATGACTGGGATCTCGAGGTGCGCAGCGGCATCCTCGGCGTGTCACGACTGATAATGGGAGTCGAAGATCACGCCGGCGCCAAGCAGCTCGTCCGGTTGCGCTGGTGGCCCAAGATTCCCATGCGAGTGCCGATTCTCGCGCTCGGCTTCGCCGCCCTCGCCGGCGCCGCTGCGCAAGCTCACCTCTGGGGCGCGGCCGGGTTGCTCGGCCTCGGCGTCGTGTTACCGACGTTGCACAGCGTCGAACAGTGCATGGCCGGCATGGCCGCGATCAAACAGACCGTCGAGCAGCTGAAACAAGGAGGTTGGTAATGGGCATGGTGCTCTGGGGAAACCTCTCCTGGCATCCCGCCGCTGAGGCGTGGCGGCAGGTGGCACCGACCGCGCCAGCACCGGAATCCATTGAGGTGCTGCACCGCGAGAACGGCACCGGGACCTACCGGCTCGTTGGAGTGGGCACGGGCGGCACGCCGATCATCGCCCGCCGCTCGGGGATCACGAAGGCCGTGATCCTGCGGACGCTCTATTCGAAAATACTGTCGCGCCTTCCGATCTCGGCGCCGCGCTACTGCGCCTTCCGCGCGGAACCGCCGGGGTTTGCATGGGTGTTCCTCGAGGAATGCGGAGGCGGTCGCCCGTGATGGATGACTTCGCCCTCTACCGGCGTCTCGCGCGTCAGGCGGCCGCGTCGTGGCAGCTCGTGGCCGTGTCGTTCCTGGTGAGCCTCCTCGCCAGCCCGCTGGCGCTCCTCGCCCCGATCCCGCTCAAGATCGCGGTGGACTCGGTGGTCGGCACGCGGCCGTTGCCCGGCGTTCTGGACGTCCTGCTGCCGGCGGGGGCGGCGCGCTCGACGGCTGGGCTGCTCATTCTCGTGGCGGTCCTCGCCGTCTTCATTTCGCTGGCCAACCAGCTGCAGGTTACGGCGCAGAAGTATCTGACCGTGTTGGCGGGAGAGAAGCTGCAGCTCGACTTCCGCGCGCAGATCTTCCGTCACCTGCAGCGGATGTCCCTCTCCTACCACGACACGATCGGGACCGCCGATTCCGTGTACCGCATCCAGCAGGACGCGCCCGCCATCCGGTCCATTGTGATCGACGGGTTCATTCCCCTGGTGGGCTCGGCCGTGACGCTGGCCGGCATGGTGTACGTGACCATCCGCATCGATTGGCAGCTCGCGCTCGTTGCGCTCGCGACCTCGCCCGCTCTGCTCCTCCTGGCGCGGGCTTACCGGCCTCGCCTACGCAGTCAGTCACGCGAGGTGCGACGGCTCGAGAGCGCCGCGCTCGGCGTAGTGCACGAGGTGCTCGGCGCGCTCCGGGTGGTGAAGGCGTTCGGGCAGGAGGAGCGCGAGGCGGACCGCTTCGTCCATCGTTCCGGGGACGGCGTGCGCGGCCGCGTCGGTTTGGCGCTGGCCGAGGGTCGCTTCGCCGTCGCCATCGGTCTGATCACCGCCGTAGGCACGACGATCGTGCTCTACCTGGGCATCGCCCACGTCCGCGCGAACACCCTGTCGTTGGGCGAGCTGCTCCTGGTCATGGGGTACGTCGCCAAGCTGTACGACCCGATGAAGACGATCAGCCGAAAAGTCGCAACGCTGCAAGGCTACCTGGTGAGTGTCGAGCGAGCCTTCGCAGTGCTCGACGAGCGGCCTGACGTCGATGAGCGCCCCGACGCGCGGCCGATCGCGCGCGCGCGCGGCGTCATTGCCTTCGAGAACGTGTCGTTCTCGTACGCGCCCGACCGCCCCGTCTTGCACGATGTCTCCTTCACGATCGCCGCGGGGACGAGCGTGGGGATCGAAGGCGCGACCGGCGCCGGCAAGAGCACGCTCATCAACCTGCTCACCCGTCTGTACGACCCCAGTGCCGGTCGGATTTTGCTGGACGGCGTGGACCTCCGGGATTACCGGCGTGACGACCTCCGCCGGCAGTTCGGCGTCGTGCTTCAGGAGTCAGTGCTGTTCTCGGCGGGCATCAGCGAAAACATTGCGTACGCGGTACAAAACGCGAGTCGCGAACAGATCGTCGCCGCCGCTCGAGCGGCGAATGCGCACGAGTTCATCGAGCGACTCCCGCAGGGTTATGACACGGAGGTGGGGGAGCGGGGCGTCAAGCTGTCGGGCGGCCAGCGCCAGCGCATCGCCCTGGCGCGCGCCTTCCTGAAGGACAGCCCGGTGCTCATTCTGGACGAGCCCACCAGCGGCGTGGACGCGCACACTGAGGCCGCGATCGTCGAAGCGCTCGGGCGACTGCAGCAGGGTCGCACCGTCATCATCATCAGCCACCGGCCCAGCGCAGTCGCGCAATGTTCGGCGATGCTCAGAATCGAACATGGGCGCATCGTCGCGGACACGAGCAAGCTCGCCGCGCCACCTACCGCTCCTCCGCGCCTCGCCTCGGCGCGGCGCGAGGAGACGCTGCTCGCCCACCCGGCCGTCCAGGCGTGGCGCCGGCTCAACCCCCAGCGCGTGCTGCCCGAGCGGATCACCCCGGCCAAGTTCAAGGCCAACAAGACCCGGTCTCATCTCACCGTGTACCGTCTGCAAGGCGTCGGGCCCGAGGGGGAGGCTGTGATCGCGAAGCGGTGCGACCGCGGCGAGGGTCTGGTAGAGCGGGCAGTGTACGAGCGGGTCCTCCCGCATGTCTCGCTGCCGGGTCCACACTTCTACGGGGCCGTTGAGGATCAAGACGCCTGCTGGCTCTTCATCCGAGAGGTCCACGGTGAGAAATACGACGTGGAGCGTCCCGATCATCGCGCAGCGGCGGCGCGCTGGCTCGGAGTCCTGCACACCGAGGCGTGCGGGGTCGCCGGTCGAGCGGGCCTGCCCGACGCAGGACTGGGTCGCTACCGCGACCAGATGCGCGCGACCCGGAACGCCGTTCGCAACCATTTGGACAATCCCGCGTTCGGCAATGGCGACCTCGCGTTTCTCGACGGCCTCCTGGAGCAATTCGACGACCTAGACGAGCACTGGAGTCGGCTCGAGCGGGACTGTTCGGGACTGCCGCCGACGCTGATCCACGGCGATTTCAACGGCAAGAACCTGCGGATCCAGACTGGCCCATCCGGTCCCCAGGTCGTCGCGTTCGACTGGGCGGATGCCGGCCTGGCCGTGCCCGCCGTCGATCTCGCC
>QHUF01000319.1 GCA_003221075.1 Gemmatimonadota bacterium | reverse complement strand
CGCGCCGTTGCGTCAGGCGACGCCCGAGCACCTCGGCGCCGACGCCTGGCTCTTCACGCCGCCGCGGGCCGTGCGGTCCGGTCCGGGCGTCACGATCAGTTGGTGGCTCAAGACAAAGCCCCGGACCGCGCGGCTCGAGATCCTCGACTCGACGGGCGTGGTGCTCCGGGTGTGGGAGCCCGACACGACACCTCCCGAGCGGCAGCAAGCGGCGCGTCAAGCAGGCGGTGCGGAGGGTGGGGAAGGGGGAGGCCCCGGGACGCGGACGCAGTGGCTGCCGCTCGCCGCCGGCGTGAGCCAGCTGCCGTGGAACCTGCGCACGCAACCGTTCGTCACCTTCCCCGGCATGATCATGTGGGGAGTGCGGAGCAACGCTCCCGCCGCGCCGCCCGGTCGCTATACCGTGCGGCTCAATGCCGATGGCCGAACGCTGACGGCGCCGATCGTCGTCGAGCACAATCCCTGGATCGCGGACGTCACGGACGCGGACTTGCAGGCGCAGTACGCCTTCTCTCGGCAGGTGCGGGACCGGGTCAACGACGCGAACGCGGCGGTCATCGAGATCCGGCGCGTCCGGAGTCAACTGGAGGACCGGCTCAAGCAGTCGACCGACGCGCGGCTCCGCGCCGCCGCCGACACGCTCCTGGCGAACGCTCGAGCGGTGGAGGAGCGCATCTACCAGGTGCGGAACCAGAGCAATCAGGATCCCCTGAACTTCCCCATCAAGGTCAACAACCGGCTCGCCAACCTGATGTCTATGGCGGAGCGCGGCGACGGACCGCCCACGAGCAACATGCCCGAGCTGTTTCGGATTCTCTCCGAGGAGCTGCAGGGCGATTTGGATCGTTTGACGCAGGTGTGGTCACGGGACCTCGCGGCCGTCAACGCCGAATTGGCGCGGCTGGCCCTGCCGAAGGTCGATCCGAAGGGGCTGCCATGACAGCACGCCGACACGTCGCCGCCGCGATTCTGAGCCTCTCTGCGCTGGCCCTGAGTGGGCCCGGTCTCCCCGTGAACTTCGTGGCCGGTACGCCCGTCATCCTGAACGACAACGGCGCCTGGTCCTGGTTCATGGACGAGCGGGCGATCGTTCACGACGGCAAACTCATCGTCGGATCGGTGCGCGCCGTGGGGGAGTACCGCAACGATCGTGATCCCGCCTGGGGCAACGTGGAGGTGTCGGTCTACGACCTCGCGTCGGGTATTGCGCAGCATACGGTGCTGCATCGCCACCTGCAGCAGGACGACCACGCGAGCCCCGCGTTCCTCGCGCTCCCGGACGGCCGCTACCTCGCGATGTATTCGCAACACGGAGTGGAGCGGCGCATCTATTACCGGCTCTCGGAGTCGCGCAATCCCCTGCGGTGGGGACCGGTCGCGACCTTTGATACGCCGGGGAGCGCCGCGCAGCCGTTGCGTGGCGACAACGTCACGTACTCGAATCTGTTCCGGCTGGCCTCCGGCCGCATCGTGAACTTCTTCCGTGGCGTGGGCCTCGAGCCCAACTACATGTACTCCGACGACACCGGCCGCACCTGGCATTACGGCGGCCGGCTGGCTCACGGGACGAGCGGCGGGTACACCCCGTATCTCAAGTACGCCTTCGACGGCGTGGTCACGATTCACTTTGTGATGACGGAAAACCACCCGCGCAATTACGACAACAGCCTCTATCACGCGTTCATCCGCGACGGTGCCATCTACCTGTCCGACGGGACCCGCCGCGCCACGCTGAGCGAGACGACGGAGACGGACTTGAACGCGTGGGACCTCACCAAGGTGTTTCAGGGCGATCCCGACAACGTTGCATGGATGTGCGACCTCGAGCTGGATGCGGCGCAGCGGCCGTACGTGGTGTTCACTGTGCAGAAAGACGGCCGCGGCCTGCCGCGAGGCCAGGGAGGCTTCGACCACCGGTTCGAATACGCACGCTGGGACGGATCGGCGTGGCACGTGCACGAGATCGCCTACGCCGGCACGCGGCTCTATGCCGGGGAGGATGATTACACGGGCCTCGCCGCGCTCGATCCCAACAACCCCGACGTGGTGTTCATCTCGACCGACGCGGACCCCGGCACGGGCAAACCGCTCGTCAGTACGGGGGATGGCGAGCGCCACCACGAGCTGTTCCGCGGCACCACGCGCGACTTCGGCGCCACTTGGAGCTGGGAACCCATCACCGCCAATTCGACCATGGACAATCTGCGGCCGATCGTACCGAAGTGGACCGACCCGCGGACGGCGCTGGTGTGGATGCGCGGGACATACAAGAACAATCACGGCGAGTGGACGACAAAAGTCGTCGCGAGCATCCTGCCATGATGCTCCAATTCTCGCTCACAGCACTCCTGACCCTGCAGGGCCCCGTCGACTGGGCCGCGTTCCTCGCGCGCCAAGACTTAGTGTGGGACCGCCTCCCGATCGGGTGGGGCGAGAGCGCGTTCATCGGCAACGGCCGGCTCGGCGCGACGATCGATGCGCGAGACAGCGCCCTCGGATGGACGATCAACCGCACCGACGTCGTACACGACCAGTCGCGTTTCCCGA
>QHUF01000318.1 GCA_003221075.1 Gemmatimonadota bacterium | reverse complement strand
GGGGTCTGCTCGGTCTCGTCGCAGTCCTGGCGCTGGTGCTCAGCGTAATGCTGGGCCCCGCCGCGGTGCCGTTGAGCGAGCTGCTGCGCTCCGACATCGTCTGGAACCTCCGGGCGCCCCGGGCGCTGCTCGCGTTCCTGGTCGGCGGCTCGCTCGGCGTCGCCGGTGCCGGCCTGCAAGCCCTCGTCCGTAATCCGTTGGCGGATCCGTTTCTCCTGGGCCTGTCGGGTGGCGCGGGGCTCGGCGCGGTCCTCGCGATCGCGCTGCATCTGCCCGGGCCCTGGGCGCTTCCCATCGCCGCGTTTCTCGGCGCGCTGGCCGCGCTTGGCCTGGTGTACAGGCTTGGCCTCATCGGCGGCGCCAGCCTCGATCCTCGCATTCTGTTGCTGGGTGGCGTGGCGATCGGCGCGTTCGCCGCGGCGATTACGACGGCGATCGTGTCGCTCGCGGACGCGGCGGAGCTGCGCAACGCGTTTCTGTGGCTCTGGGGCGGCCTGTCGGGAGCGTCGTGGGATTCCGTGCTGATCGTCGCCCTCTACGCGCCGATCCCGCTCGCCGTGCTGTTCGCTGCCTCTCGTCCCCTGGATCTGCTGGCGTTGGGCGAAGAGTCCGCGGGCTATCTCGGCGCCGATGTCGACGCGGTGAAACGGCGGGTGTATCTGGCGGCGTCGCTCCTCACGGCTGCCGCCGTCGCGGTGTCGGGCGTGATCGGTTTCGTCGGGCTCGTCGTGCCGCACATCGCCCGCCTCACCTGGGGCCACCGCCACCGCTCGTTGCTCCCCGCCGCCTTCCTTGGTGGCGGCTCGCTGCTTGCGTTTGCCGACACGCTGGCTCGCACCGTCGTGGCGCCGCGCGAGCTGCCGGTCGGTGTGGTCACCGCGCTCATCGGTGTGCCTGTGTTCGCCTTCCTGCTCACACGATGGACGATTGCGTGAACGGCGAGCGCCGTGCGCCGTACGCCGTGCGCCGGAAATCATGATGCTCCGGCTCGACGGGGTGAGCTATCGCTATGCGGGCGCGCCGCGCGACGCGCTGACGGATGTGTCACTGTCCGTTGGCCCGCGCGAATTCCATGCGGTTCTAGGACCCAACGGCAGTGGGAAGACGACGCTCGTCCGAATAGCATTGGGGGCGTTAGTGCCACTCGTGGGACGTGCCGACGTGATCGGCCGTTCTGCATCCAGTTGGCCGCGCCGGGATCTCGCCAAGCTCGTGGGCGTGGTTCCTCAACGGGAAGACAATCTCTTTCCGCAGCGCGTGCGCGAAACCGTGCTGCTCGGCCGCTATCCGCATCTCACGCTCTGGGGTCGCGAGCGCGCGGCAGATCATGCCGCCGTGGACCGCGCGCTCGCGGCCTGCGACGCCCAACACCTCGCCGACCGCTGGCTTTGGACGCTTTCGGGTGGCGAGTACCAGCGCGTGCGCGTCGCGCGCGCGCTTGCCCAGGAGCCCAAGCTCCTCGTCCTCGACGAGCCCGGCATGTCGCTCGACCTGAAGCATGAGATGGGGCTGTTCGAGCTGGTGCTCGGCCTCGTGCAAACGGAGGGCCTCGGCGTGCTGATGATTACGCACGACTTGAACCTTGCGGCTCGCTTCGCCGATTCGCTGCTGCTGCTCGAAGGCGGGCGGCCCGTCGCCGCGGGCGCCCCCGGCCAAGTCCTGACGAAGCAGATCGTGGAGACGGTGTTTTCCTGGCCAGTCGCGATGCAGACTGTCGATGGCCGTCCGCACATGATCCCCCTCCGCCAACCGAAGGAGTCCCGCGCATGAACGTCTTGCTTGTGCTCGCTCTCAGCACGCAGCAACCACAGGACACTGTCGTGCTGAAACCGGTCGTCGTGACCGCGACGCGCGTGCCCGTTTCGGCGGATCTCGTCGCATCTGCCGTGACGGTGCTGCGGGGAGCGGATCTCGTCGCCCAGGGCGTTCGCACCGTGGCGCAAGCTCTGGAAACCGTGCCGGGGGCGCACGTCGCGGAGACTGGGAGCTTCGGCGGGCAGACGTCGCTGTTCATGCGCGGCGGCGAGAGCGATTACACCAAGGTATTGCTGGATGGCGTCGCGCTGAACCAGGCCGGCGGTGCCATCGATCTGGCGAATCTCACCACCGACAATGTCGACCGCATCGAAATCGTCCGGGGGCCGGTGAGCGTTCTGTACGGCACCGATGCCGTGACCGGCGTGATCCAAATCTTCACGCGGTCCGGGCAGGGGCCTGCGCGCTTCGGTGCGGATGTGGGGGCCGGGACGTACGGCTCTACCCGGGGCGCCGTCGATATCGCGGGTGGGACTCAAAGGATCGGCTACTCCGCGCGGGTGTCGCGCTTCTCCTCCGACGGGCTGTATCCGTATAACAACCAGTACCGCAACAGCGTGGTCAGTGCCGGACTGCGCCTGGCGCCAGACGCCCGGACCGATGCGAGCCTCACGTATCACTACGGCGACGACATTTATCACTTCCCGACGGACGGCTTCGGAGCACCGGTGGACTCGAACCAGCGCGCCGCCGAGC
>QHUF01000051.1 GCA_003221075.1 Gemmatimonadota bacterium | reverse complement strand
AACGAAATACGGTCAGGGTCGCTTCGGTGTGGAGGCTGACACTCTCCCCCTTCGGGACTCTTCAGGCGTCATGGTCCACGGTGAGTGTGACGATCCCGGCAACAGCATCTGCCGGCGCTCCTGGGGAGCGCTCCTCCCGGGGAGCACGGCGGTGTTCGATCACTCCCGCGAGCTGTACACCACCGGGCACGTCGTGGAGAACGCCATGACGGTGTCGGGCGGCAACGACCGCACCACGTTTTACCTGTCCGGGGAAAACCTCAACAACAACGGCATTTTCATCGGCGATCACGATCAATTCAAGCGCACGACCGTGCGCTTCAAAGGATCGCATCGGCCGATGGAGGCGCTCAAGCTGAGTGCCAACCTCGCGTTTGCGGATACGCGCGGTCACTTCATCCAGCGCGGCAACAACGTGAACGCCGTTCAGATCCCGGCGCTGCGGACGCCACCGGAGTTCAACAATCTGCCGTATTTGGATCCGGTGTTTCACCAGCACCGCTCATACCGATTCCAGCATCCGACGGCGACTAGCCTGAACGACGATCGCGGCTTCGACAACCCGTTCTTTGCACTGAACGAGCAGGTGAACCTCTCGAACGTGGGCCGTGTGTTCGGCAACGTCGGTGCGGAGTACTTGGCGATGTCGTGGCTGCGGTTCAACTACACACTCGGCGCGGACTATACGAGCGACGAGCGGCTGGAAGGTTGCCCCATTTCCTCATCTGACGTTTGCAACCTCGGCCGCGTGATCGAAGGAAAGCTCGTCAACTACCAGATCGACCATAACCTGACGGGGACGGCGAACTACACGCTGACCCCACGGGTGTCGGGCTCCGTGACGCTGGGCCAGAACCTCAGTAGCCAGAACACGCGCAATCTCTTCGCCGTGGGCCGCCAGCTCGTCGCTCCGACGCCGTACAAGCTGGCCAACACCGTGGAGCGCGACCTCCCGAGCGATGACGAGACCGTGATCCACCGGGAGTCGTACTTTGGCCAGGCGACGATGGATCTGTACGACCAACTCTACTTGAGCGGATCGCTCCGCAACGACGGATTCTCGAATTTCGGCCGGCTGTCGCGTCGGGCCTGGTTCCCCAAAGGCAGCTTGGCCTGGACGTTTACGAAGGTGGTCGGCGAGCGCCCGTGGCTCTCCTTCGGCAAGTTGCGCGTCGCGTACGGTGAGGCCGGAACCGAGCCGCCTCCGTATGTCACCTCCGGCACGTACTTCTCGCAGTGCTTTGGCGGCATCGCGCAGGGGACGTGCGTGACGCCGACGCAAAATGGCATCGGCGGTTTGTTAACCAGCGGCCAGAAGCCGGCCGACGTGCTGCGGCCGGAGCGCTCCAAAGAGCTCGAAGCAGGATTCGACTTGGGGTTGTTCCGCGATCGCGGCGACGCCTCACTGACGTACTACAACTCGAAGACCGTAGACGTCATCCTGCCGACACCGCTGTCGCCCTCGACGGGGTACTCGTATCAGTACACGAACGCTGCGACCTTCCGTAATCGCGGCATCGAGGCGACGCTGAACCTGCGTCCCATCCAGAATGCAGAGTACGGCTGGGAGGTCGGGCTCCAGTGGGCCCGGAACCGCGGCGTCGTCCTCTCGTTGAACGGACCGCAATACATCTACTTTGGTTCCGGCGTGGCCCAGGTGGGCGAGGAAATCGGAGCGTACCGCACGCAAGGCTACATCCACTGCGGTATCTCGGACCCGAGTCTGCTGAGTGGTGCGGTCGGCACGGCGTGCGCAGGTGCGCCCAAGGGTGCCATGTACATCGATGCCAGCGGGTTCCCGGTCACCGATCCCAACTTGCGGATCCTGGCCAATCCCAATCCGCGCTGGACTGGCAGCGTTCGGACCGCGTTCCGCTTCCACAAGCTCGAGGTGTCCGGACTCCTGGACATCCGGCACGGCGGCGTCGTGCCCAACGACGTGAAAGGCGCGCTCTGGAGCTATGGGACGCACCAGGACACCCAGCAGCGCGCCGACTGCAACGGTACGACTTGCACCGGCAACCTGAAGACCTTTGGCCAAGGCGGCTGGTTCGACGGACCGGTGGCCGGTCCGGGCGCGGGCCTGGCCGTGCCGATCGGTGAGAACTGGTACCGGCAGAGTGACGCGGCGTGCCCCTTCACGAGTGTCGAAGAGGCCTGCTTGGAGCCGCACGGCTTCGTCAAGTTCCGCGAAATCTCCCTCACGTACACGCTGGACCAGGCGTGGGTGCAGCGCGTCATCGGGGTGAGCAGTGTCGATATCCGGGTGGCGGGTCGCAATCTGCATACCTGGACGAAGTGGACCGGGTACGATCCGGAGACGAGCGGCGGCGGGGCGACCGACCCGATCCAGGGCTCGGAGTATTTCGGCAATCCGCAGACGCGCTCATTCGTGTTCACCGTCACCCTCAACCATTAGCCCAGAGGAGGCCAGAAATGAAACGTTCCATCAAATTGGCGGCCCTCTACCTGGGCCTGGCCGTCGCCATGGTCGGATGCGGCAGCTTTCTGACCGGCGACAAGCTCACCGGCAACCCGAACAGCCCGAGCCAGGCGACCGCTGAGCAGCTGTTTGTTGGCGTGCAGGCCAATCTGTTCACCTCGCAGGAGAACAGCGTGGCGATGACGGTCTGCGAGTGGATGCAGCAGTGCATGGGAGTGGGCGGTCGCTTCGTAGATGCGTTCGCTCACTACACCGTCAATGAGTTCAGCTGGGACGGCAACTGGTTCCAGGTGTACACGGGCGGCGGCCTAGTCGACCTTCGCAAGATCGAAGCAACCGAGCAGGCAGCGGGCGACAGTGTCTTCCTCGCTGTTGCGAAGATCTGGGAGGCATTCGACATGGGCGTCGCGGCCGATCTGTGGGGGGATGTTCCCTACACGGAAGCCGTGGGCGGCAATCCTACGCCAGCGCTGGATGGCCAGGCGGCGGTGTACACCGCCGTCCAGAACCTGCTGTCGGACGCCATCGCGGAGCTGACCAACGGGAAAGGTCCCGGTCCGCTGGGCAACGACCTGGTCTATGGGGCCGACACGACGCTGGCGAAGCGCACGCTTTGGATCCGAGCGGCACACACGCTGAAAGCACGCTTTCTGCTGCACACGGTCGAGGCCGCCGCAAACAAGGCGGGCGTGTACGCCAACGTGATCACCGAGGCGAACAGCGGCATCAGCAGCACCGCCGGTGACCTCCTGGCGTATCACAGCACCGCTGTAACCGAGCGGAACATCTGGTATCAGTTCCAGTCCACGACGTTCGGGCAGGACCTGGTCGCCGGGAAGGCGTTGGTTGATATCATGAACGCGCGGAGCGATCCGCGACGCCCCCAGTACTTCGGGCTCAATGGGCTCGGCGGCTATGGCGGCGAAGACGTCAACGTCGCCCAGCCGGGCAATACCGTGTCGCCGCTCGCCGGGGCAGGGCGGATGACGGACGGCTCGTTCCGGCAGCCCCTGGTCACCTATCAGGAGAACGAGCTGATTCTGGCAGAGGCGTACAACCAGACGGGCAGCGACCCGCTCGCGCTCACGCACCTGAACAACGCGCGCGCGGTGCCCGGGCTGACCGCCCTGGTCGGAGTCACCGGGGCGGCATTGACCGACTCCATCATGATCGAGAAATACGTGACCCTGTTCCAAAACATCGAGGTCTGGAACGACTACCGGCGGATGTGCATTCCGAGCCTCACGCCGGACACGGCCGCGAGCGTGAACCCACAGTTCCGGGGCAAGATTCCAGGCCGCCTGTTTTACAGCGGCAGCGAAGGGAACGTCAATTCGAATATCCCGAACCCTGGTGCTCAGCTGGCGACGAACGGGTTCCGGAACCCCAACGACACGGCGGACTGTCCGTAACCGGCCGTCGAGCGGTAGCTTTCCGGGGCGGGTCGAGCATCCGTCGGCCCGCCCCGTATTCTTCGGAGACTGCTTCATGATGCGATGCGTGTTCGTTGTCCTCGCGATGTGGTGTGCGACGGCTTGCTACTACTACGAGCCACTCGCCACGCCCCAGCCGGTGGCCGGGTCCTACGTCTCGGCTACGCTGAATGATCTTGGAACCGATACGCTATCGCGAACCATCGGTCCCGACGTCCGCTCGATCCGCGGGCGCTTGCTCACCAGCGATCAAGAAGCCCTGCGACTGTCGGTCACGGGCGTGACTTCGCACCACGGCGAGAGCGTGACGTGGAAGGGTGAAGCCCTCACCGTGAATCGGATGTACGTTGCGGGCGTCGAGCAGCGCCGACTGGCCAGGGGCCGCACGGCGCTTATTGTGGGCGCGACGCTGGCCGCGGTTCTCACGACGTACAAGGTGTTTCAGGGAGTGGGCCTCATCCCGACCGGTTCAGGCGGCCCGCCGCCGCCGAAATAATCCGACTCTCAGTAGATACCGACGCTGGAGCGCCGCAAGTCGTGCTCCAACGTCCACTCGATGACCTGTCCGGATTGGATCGTGAGCGTCTCGGTGCGCACGTTCTCGTTGCTGCCGATCGCCGTGGCGAATAGCCGGAATTGCCGCGAGGCGCTGAGGTTATTTCCCCGCAGGTGGAATTGCACGGTCGAGACGGCGGTGACCGTGCCGACACGCGTGCGTTGGCCGTCGCGCTCCAAATAGACCGTGACATCGAGAAAATGATGGTTGGTGACGGTGAGTATGACGTCGGCGGGCTCGCCGTAGCCAGCGCTTCGTACCCTCGCACGCTGCCCGCACGCCACAGTGATACAGATCAGGGTGGATGCCAGGGCGCGTCGTAACGCTGTCGCCTGCATAACTCTCATAGTAGCCGATCCCTTCGGCCGCCTCAACTATCCACGAGCCCCCACACGAGTGCCGCCGTGCGTTCCGACGCGCCGCGTCCGTCGGCCACCATCTGCTTCGCGGCGTTGCCGGCTCTCTTGCGCGCCTCCGGATCGTGATGCCAGACGAGCCACTGCGAGTGCAGGGGGTGGCGCGCGTCGCCGGGGGGGGGCATCGCGACCGCGCCGCCCTGGTCGAGCAACAGCGCCGCATCACGGCTCATCCGCCAATGCGGGCCGAAAATAATCGGCACGCCGAACACCGCCGGCTCGAGCACCGAGTGGAGCCCCGCGCGATGGAAGCCGCCGCCCACGTACGCCGTGTCGCCGAGGGAGTAGAGATCGGCCAGAATGCCGACGCGATCGACGACGATCACCGGCCCCGGCTTCGCATGCTCGAGCTGCGACAACCGGACGGGGCGGGGCAGCTTCAAGTGGCGCAAGCGCTCGGCGATTCCCGCGAGGTGATCGGGATTCGGCTCGTGCGGCGCGAGCAGCAGCCGCGCCGTCGGCAGCTGGTGCAGCAGATCCGCGAATGCCGGTAAGAGCACCGCCTCATCGGACGGCCACGTCGAGCCCGCGACGATGGTGAACGTGTCCGGCGCGGTGGTGGCGAGTCGCGCGAGCGGCTCCCGCGTCCGGTCCAGGCGTGCGGCGCGCTCGGCCACGCTGTCGTAGCGCGTGTCGCCGGTGACGGCGATGGCGTCGGGACGCGCGCCCAGGATCTCGAGGCGCTCGCCGTCTTCTTCGCTGATCGTGCCGACCCGTTCCAGCGCCCGATATGCCGGCGCGGACCATGCCCTGGTCGGCCAGCGCAGCCGCGAGCTGTTCGGCGCGACGGTGGCGGAAATCAACCCCAGCCTCACGCCGCGGCGCGCGGCGGCGAGCGTCAGCTCCGGCCAGACGTCGAGCTTGCTGAAGACGAGTGCGGTCGGTTGCAGCGCGTCCAGGACCGCCGAGACTTCGGACGGCCGGTCGAGCGGCAGATAGTCGGCGATGTCGACGGGCAAGTTCTTCGCGAGCCGCTCGGCCGACGGGGAAAAGAATGTGAACGCCAGCTGCCAGTCCGGATGCTCGGCGCGCAGCGTCTCGAGGACCGGCTTTGCCTGGAGTCCTTCCCCCACCGACGGGGCGTGCATCCACACGAGCGGCCGCTTCGTGTCGCGCCGCGTCGCGGCCCATGCGGCAAGACGGGCGGCCAATCCGCGCCGCCCGTCGAGTCCCCGCGCAACTTTCTTGTCGAAACGCGCGACCAGAGGCGCCGCCCGCGTGGCGACGTTCACGCTCAGCCGGTACAGGAACGAGGGTTTGCTCACTTGGATGCGCGCGTGCGCACGGCGTAAATCGAGTCCAACAAGCGCCGCATCGGGTCGGGCGTGTAGGGCGCGCCTTCGAGCAAGCCGCCTTCTATATAAAAGGAAGGGGTGGCGTGAGCCCCGGATCGCGTGGCACGCTGCGCGTCCAGCTCGACTTCCGTGCGTACGCTGCCCTCGTCGAGACAGGCGAGCAGCTTCGCGCGGTCGACCCCGGCGCGCTGCGCGATCGTCACGAGCGTGCTGCGCGGCGCTGAGAGCTTGGCCCACGTGTCCTGCTGCTGGTAGAGCGCATCGTGCGTGGGCCAAAAGCGTCCCTGCCGCGCGGCGCACATCGCGACTTCCGCCGCGGCAACGGCGTTGGGATGAATACTCGTCAGCGGCAGATTGATGAATACCCAGCGTACCTTGCCGGTCTGCACGAATTCCCGATCGATCGTGGGGAGCACCGTCACGGCGAACATCCGGCATGCCGGGCACTGGAAATCCGCCATCTCGTAGACGGTGACCGGCGCGCCGGCCGCGCCTTTGGAGCGGGCCGCGAGCGGATCCTCGTTTTGCGCGCTACCGCTGCAGACGAGCAGCGCCGCGGCGAGGAGGAGGGACGGGGAGCGAAGGCTGATCAGAAGCCCGACTTGGTCCAGATGGCGATGACTCCGCATTGGGAGTCCGCCTTGAGGAACTCGGCGGGCGCTTCGCTGGGACTGCGGTAAATCTCCACGGCGACGATTCCCACGACAGGAAGATGCGGCGTGGACGACATTGAAGCCGGTACGCCATCGATGATCCAATCGGCCGCGCAGATGCCTCGGGCGGTCCGCGTCATTTGCGCGGTACACACCCCCGAGCGGCAATTCAGCCGCAGTCCGGGGACTCCGCGCAGCAGATCCGCCATGGTGGCTGCGTGGCTGGCCTCGATCTGATCGTGGGTGATGAAAATGCCGCGACCGGAGCGGCGCCGCTCCTCGAACTCCTCCATGCGGCGCTGAAAATAGCCGGGCCGGCCTTCCACGATGACGGGCTCGAGGTCCACTCCGAGAGGCTCCAGCTCGAATACGTAGTCGACCGTCTGGCTGTCGGCGAGGTGCAGAACCCACGAGGTCACGCCGTACCCGATGGCCCGCACCTCGAGGATATACGTGCCGGCGTCGAGGCTGGCCTGGCTGAAGCGTCCCCCGCTGTCGGTGGCGGTACGCAGGCGTGTCCCGATCAGGTTAACTCTGGCCCCGCTTACAGGGAGACGTGACTGCTGATTTACGACTTGCCCGCTGATTCCGGCTGTGGGGGCCGGGCTCACGGCGTGTCCTTGTGCCTGCGCCTGCACCGGGGCGCCTCCGGATGCGGCTATTCCGAGGCCCAAGGCCGCTGCCGGGGAGAGTATGTGGGCGATATATGTCATGACCTGCGCCGTGAGCGACCGTTAATAGATGATAGGGCGCCCCGGGCCGGATGCAACCCGGACACGGGGGGTTGACAGGGTTATGAATCGGGCCTTATAACCTCGGGGAGACCCTAGGTTGGGTCTTTAGGGCCTTCAGGCCGTTACCTGATTCCCGAGCGGTATGACCGTCACGCTCATAGGATTATTGCGTCGCGCAGCTTCCGCGCGGATTCGCGTTGCCGAATCCGGCCGCGTTGTTGCTTCCTGCCACCAAGTTCCCAGTTCACGAGAGGATGTCCCTATGCCCCACAATCGTCGTGGCTTGCTCTTCGCTATGGTCGCGGCGCTGGCGCTGTTGGTTGCCGGCGCGAGTACGGCCTGGGCGCAAGATGCCGTCGTCCGTGGCACCATCACTTCCGATCGTGGTGAGCCGATTGCCGGCGCGAACGTCGTCCTCGAGGAGCTGCGCATCGGTGTGGTCACCACCGCGACCGGACAGTACACGCTGAATGTCCCGGGCGCGCGGGTCCGCGGGCAGCCGGTCGTCTTGCGCGTCCGTGCGATCGGCTTCAAGCCGAACACCAAGGCGATCACGCTGACGCCCGGTGAGCAGGCGGTCGACCTCACGTTGGGCTACGACGTGAACCTGCTCGAGGCGATCGTCGTCACGGGCACGCAAGAAGCGACCGAAGCGGTGAAGGTGCCGTTCACGGTGTCGCGTGTCGACGCGTCGCAGCTGCCGGTGCCGGCTTCGAACCCGCTGACCCAGCTGCAGGGCAAGGTGCCGGGCGCCAACATCGTCTCGGCGAGTGGCCGTCCCGGCGCGCAACCGTCCGTGTTGCTGCGGGGACCGACGTCGATCAACGCGTCGGGCCGCGGGCAGGATCCGCTCTACATCGTGGACGGCGTCATCATCAACGGTGGACTGCCCGACCTGAACCCGGGGGACATCGAAAGCGTCGAGGTCGTGAAGGGCGCCGCGGGCGCGTCGCTGTACGGCGCGCGGGCGGGGAACGGCGTCATCAACATCACGACGAAGTCGGCGCGTCGCAGTCTGGAAGGCGTGAAATTCGGCGTACGGAGCGAAGGCGGCGTCAGCGACATCGAGCGCGACTTCGGATTGGCGCGCTTCCAGGCCCTGGCGACCGATGAGACGGGGACGCTATTCTGTGAAGCGGTCACGGCTCAGCCATTCTGCGCGCGTACGTTCAATTGGGCGGACGAGCAAGCCCGCATCAACGACGCACCGGGCGACTTTTCACTCAATCCCAAAGGCCTGCCGATCGACCCTGGCTCCACCATTTCGGGGGCGCCACTGCGGCAGCGCTTCCAGGTACAGCCGTGGCCGACGCTGGGATACAACGCCGTCAACCAGCTCGTCACGCCGAAGCCGTTCCTGGAAAACACGGTGGATATGACCGGTCGATTCGGGAGTAACACGCGGTTTTACGCGAGCGCGTCCAATCGGCAGGAACAGGGCGCGATTCGCTTTCTCAACGGTTTCGAGCGCAACGCGTTCCGTCTCAACATCGATCAGACGATCGGGACGGACTGGAACATCGCGTTCCGTACGTCGTATACGCGCAGCACGGCCGACGGAGTCAATCAGGAGGAAGGCGGCAACTCGTTCTTCCGGCTGACTCGCGTGCCGGCGATCGTGAACATTCTGCAGCGCGACGCCCTGGGACGGCTCTACATCCGCCCGAACCTGCAGGGCGGAGGCTCGCAGAATCAAAACCCGCTGTCGACGCTGTATCAGACCAGGCGTACCGACGTCACGAACCGGTTCATTGGCGGGCTCACCGCGACGTATTCGCCGACCAACTGGTTCAACCTCGACGCGAATTTCAGCTATGACTTGCGGCGCGGCGCCGCTTCGCAGGTCAGCGACAAGGGGTTCCGCACGACGTCATCCAGCACCGCGAACCTCGGGGCGATTACGCGTGGCACGGTCAATCGCGAAGCGATGAACGGCAGCGTGAACGCCGCATTCAAGCACGACTTCGGTCCCGACTTGAAGTCGCGGTACAGTTTCCGCTACCTGTTCGAGCAGCGCGATTATGACACGCTGAATGCGAACGGCAGTCAGCTGACGGTGCAAGGCATCACCGATTTGACCAACACACTGCAGGGCACGCGCTTGACGACATCGAACTTCCAGCGCATCCGGCAGATTGGATTGTTTGCGGGCCTGGGTCTCGAATACAAAGGACGGTACATTTTCGACGCCCTGATGCGGCGCGACGGCAGCTCGCTGTTCGGACCCAATAACCGTTGGGCTACGTTCGGTCGCGCGTCGCTCGCGTGGCGCGTCGCACAGGAGCCCTGGTGGTCACTGCCGCAGGTGAGCGAGCTCAAACTCCACGGCTCCTACGGAACCGCCGGGGGCTCACCGCGCTTCGACGCGCAATACGAGACGTTCTCCATCGGCACCGGCGGAGTGCTCTCGCTCGTCACACTCGGCAATCGCAATCTCGGCCCCGAGCTGCACAAGGAAACCGAAGTGGGCGCCGACATCGAGCTGTTCGGTCGCTACGCGGCGAACATCACCTATTCGCATGCCAAGATCGAACAGCAGATCTTGCCGGTGCCGGTCTGTGCCTGTACCGGGTTCCAGCGCCAGTGGCAGAACGCCGGTACGCTCACGAACAAGACCATCGAGATGTCGTTGAATATCCCGCTGATGCAGAGGCGCGATTTCCAGTGGTCGACTCGCGTGATCTACGATCGCAACCGATCCGTGGTCACCGCGCTCAGTGTGCCCCCGTTCTACTTCGGCGCCGACCAGCAGGGCACCGGCTCGATCTTCCTGGCGAAGGTGGGCGAGCGCCTCGGCACGTTCTACGGGCACAAATTCCTCACGAACTGCTCGGAGCTGCCCGGTCCTTTCCAGTCTGACTGCGGCGCGTCCAACAGCGCGTTCCAGATCAATGACGACGGCTTCCTGGTCTGGGTCGGCCACGGCAACAACCCCGGCATGGGCATCACCGACAACCTGTGGGAGACGTCCGTCAGCAATCCGACGTTCGACCAAAACAAGACGCCGTGGGGCATTCCCGTGTTGAATTGGGGCGCGCCGATCCTCCTGCGGGACAACAACCGCTCGCCCCTCAACGTCGCACTGGGGAACGCGCTCCCGGACTTCCGGTTCGGCGTGACCCAGGACGTCCGGTTCAAGAAATTCAATTTCTACGCGCTGATCGATGCGTCGATCGGCCAGAAGGTGTGGAACCAGGGCTTCCACTGGGCGCACCTCGATTTCCTCTCGCATGACGTCGATCAGGTCGGCAAGTCGTTACAAACGGCCAAGCCGATCGGGTACTACTGGCGCACGTCGGCAACCGACGGCTTCACCGGGCTGGGGGGCTTCTACGACCAGCTCTTGCCGAATAACTACACGGTGGAGGATGCGAGCTACGCGAAGCTGCGCGAGCTGCTCGTCTCCTATCACGTGGGGCCGATTGCGCACGCCGGCGACTGGCAGATCAGCCTCGTCGGTCGGAACCTGTGGACCATCACAGGCTATCGCGGATTCGACCCGGAAGTCGGGCTGTCGGGAGGGACGCAGTTGAATGGCTCCGGCTCGGCAGCCATCAACGCGGTGGATGCGTTCACGTTCCCGAACCTCCGCACCGTCACTGTCGGTTTGAGCTCGTCGTTCTAAGCGGTTCTCCCCGCCGTGGTTCAACACACACGGCGGGGAGGACGTGCCCCTTTTTCTGTGGAGGAGCAAACGCTGTCCAAGCTTCGTCTTGTTACCGCCGGCGTCCTGGCCCTCACGTTCATGGCCTGCAAGGACACGCTGATCGTCGACAATGTGAACGATCCGGACCGCATTCGGGCGCTGTCGCGTCCGGGCGACATTGAGGCGTTCATCGGATCCACCTACGCGCAGATTCAGAACGCCACACTCGGCGGCTCGAACGATGATCTCCAGACCCAGCTGCAGGTGATGGGCATGGAGAACACGTCGTCGCTGGCCAATTTTGCGATGAGCCCGCGCGGCGCGATTCCCCGCACGCAAATCGACAACACCCGTGGCGGCACGGGTTCCGACGGCAACTACCGCGATTTCCTGGTCCTGCACCGCGCGGCACGGATGGCGGCGTGGGGCGTCGGCGCCATGAAGAAGATCCCAACGTTGTTTACCGCGCCTCAGGAAGCGCGCGCCCGCTCGTTCGCGCGGTTCGTCGAAGGCGTGGCGTATGGAAACCTGGCGCTGGCGTACGATTCCGCGGCAATCCTGGGCGATGACGATGCGCCGGGGACCATTCAGCCGCTCAAGGGCTACACCGACGTGATGGCCACCGCATTGCTCTTGCTCGATTCCGCGATGACGATTGCCCGTAGCAATCCCGCTTTGTTAGTCGGCACTACTGGAGGGTTGCTGGCCACCTGGATCCCCGGCCACGATCCCGCGAACGCCACCAGGCTCGACACGACCGCCTATTTCCAGTTCATTCGCTCCTACAAGGCCCGCTTCCGCGCGAACGTGGCGCGGACGCCGGCAGAGCGCGCCGCCGCGGACTGGAACGCGATCATCGCCGATGCGAACGCCGGCATCACGGCCGACTTCACTATTGCGGCCAATCCCAGCACCGGTTGGGA
>QHUF01000050.1 GCA_003221075.1 Gemmatimonadota bacterium | reverse complement strand
CGGCGTTTGCGAGTGCCGAGTCGCTGGCGCGGGCGCGGCGCGTCTCGGAGGCGATGATGCAGTTCGCCACGGCCGCTTCGCTCTGGACGGACGCCGAGCGGGCCGCTCGGTCGCGTGGCGCGCGTGACACCGAGCCGCGTCGCGTCGCGGAGTCCCCGCCGCCGGCGCCTCCTCCTGCCCCGGCGCCACAACCGGCCGCGCCTGCGCCGGTCGCCGCCGACCCACGACCGGATATCGAGAAGGTGATCGCCGACTATGCGAGAGCGCTCGAATCGCGCGACATCGACCAGGTGCGGCACGCGTATCCCGGCCTCACGGGAGCGCAGCAGGGGAGCTGGCAGACGTTCTTCGATCGCGTGCGCAATCTCAAAGCCAATCTCGGCGTCGCGAACCTGAATATCACGGGCGCGTCCGCGGATGCGACGGTCAGCGGTGTCTACGAGTACGACAACGCCAGCACCGGACGCGCCGAAAGGCGCCCGGTGACATTTCGTGTGACGCTCGCGCGCGACGCGAACGGCTGGCGCATCACCGCGATCCGATAGTCTTCCTTCGGCGTCTCGGCGTTTCGGCGTCTCGCCGTCTAGAAGTTGTATTCCAGGCCGGCGGTCCACAGCACGTTCGGCCGCAATCCGCCGCGGTTCAACGGCCAGAGGGTGTTGGCCACGATCGTGATGCCGCTGTGCGTCACGAACTTGAAGCCGAACGATCCGTTGATTACATCGTCGCGTTCGTTGGGGATATTCGTCGGCTCGACGGTGCGGCGGAACGGCAGGTCGTACGTGACCGTGCCCGGCAGCCGCAGCTTACTCTCACCGACCTGCAGCTCCGACACCAGATCGACCGCAATCGCCGCCCACGGCGCCATCACGTGATCGAACCCGACCGTCGCGAGCACGGCGCTGTTCTGCGAGCTCCCGCCGCGAAACAGGTATCCGATGTTGGCGTGGGGTGAGAATGTGCCGAACCGCGCCGACAGAATGCCGAGGCCGCGTGCCGCGATGTGGCCGGCGCCGAGCAGGTCGTCCGCGCTGCCGGTGGGGAAGCGCACGTCGCCCAGCACCGAGAAGTTGGTCCGCTCCGAGCGCATGAGATTGACCTTGACGCGCGTGGCGATGTCGCCGACACCAGTTGCTGATCCGTCCACGAACCGCGACGTCGAAAGCTCGGGGTTCGCGGCCGTGCCGCCGAAGAAGTGCTGCGCCGTCGTGCCGCCGAACGGCACGATCTGCGCGAAGCTGGTGCCGCGCAGCGACGTGGAGACGATCGGGAGGACGACGCCGATGTCCACGCGGTCGAGGAGGCCGAAGGTCACAAAGAACGACGTGATCGTCATGTCGAGGTCGAGCGCCAACTTCAGGTCGATCACGTCGTTTTCATGCGTGGGAACGCCGTATGGCGTGCAAGACTGCCCTACGATGGAGTCACAGGCCGGGCCCGTCACGTTCTCGTGCGTGAACGTCATCTCGACGTCGTGCAGGCTCACGCCGCGCAGCGTCTCGAAGTGGAGGCGATTGACGTTGGCGCCGACGAACACCCGGCCGCGGCCGAGCGTGGGAGCCCGCTCGCCGAAGACGGCGCCGGGCGAGCCCGACGTGGGAACGGGGACCCCCGCTTCGAACCGGAATGTCGAGCCGCCGCTCGTCGCGCTGACGGGGAGGTTGCCGACGTTCTGGCTGATCGCCGCGCCGATGAACGAAATGAGGGAGCCGTTGTCCGCGTTTGCCGACGGAACGAAGTGATCGGCATGGAGCGCGGTGGCCGAATCGGAGCCTGCCGTCCCTCCCAGGAACAGTGGGTCCTTCCCACTCGAGAAGATGAAGAGCTGGGAGATCTTGTCGCGGAGCCCCTGGGCTGGTAGCGGGGTGCCCACCAGCACAAGTGACAGGAGACTCCACAGGGTGCGCCGCATCAATGCCTCCGAGCCACGGATTAAGAGAGTTGACCGGACTCGAAGAGACGGGTTAGGGGTAAGCGCGTCAACCCCGGTGGCGTCGCCCCTGGTCTCGATGCGCGATACATTGACTACTCGGCAACGCGACAGGAGCAGATTCATGACCGAGGACATGGGCACGTTCCGGATCGATATCGAGATCGAAAACCCCGCGCGTCCGGGCGAGCGTCGAACCGTGGGGTCCGCGCTCGTGCACGCGGCGGGACGTCGAACTACAGATGACGTCGTATTCGGCGAGCACGGAGACCTCGTTTTGCTCGGAGCGCGCAGCCTGGAAGGGCTGAATTACCGCGTCGACCCGCTCACGAAACGACTTGTGGACGCGGGACCGGCTCCAGCCGCTGTCGTCGCTTGAGACCGTACATCCTCAATGAGCTGACCTGGAAGACGGTGCGCGAAACGCGCTACGACGTCGCCATCCTGCCATGGGGTGCGACCGAGGCGCACAACTATCACCTGCCGTATACGACGGACAACATTCAGGCTGAAGATGTCGCCGCTCGCGCGGCCGAGCGCGCGTGGCAGCGCGGGGCGAAGGTGGTCGTGTTGCCGTGCGTCCCGTTTGGCGTGAACACCGGCCAGCTCGACATTCCCTTGTGCATCAACATGAATCCCAGCACGCAGGCGCTGGTGTTGCACGACGTCGCGCAGTCACTCGCGGGGCAGGGGATTGGGAAGCTCGTGATCTTCAATGGTCACGGCGCGAACGATTTTCGCCAAATGATTCGTGAGCTGCAGCCGCAGGTCTCGCTGTTCCTCTGCGTCGTGAACTGGTACAAGGTGCTCGACCTCAAGGGGTTCTTCTCGGATCTGGGGGATCACGCCGGCGAGATGGAGACGAGCGTGATGCAGCACATCGCGCCCGAGCTCGTGCTGCCATTGTCCGAGGCCGGCCCTGGAGCGGCGCGGAAGTTCAAGATCCCCGCATTTCGTGAAGGGTGGGCGTGGGCGCCGCGGCAGTGGACGCAGGTGACCGATGACACAGGATCCGGAAACCCCGCGGCGTCGACGGCGGAGAAGGGGAAGCGCTACGTCGAGGCGGTGACGGACAAGGTGGCAGACTTCTTCGTGGAGTTGGCCAAAGCCGATCCTGCGAGACTCTACGAATGAGATTGTCAGGTCTGGCCGTTGCGGTTACGGGCCTCACCTTCGTGGTAGGTCCCCTCGGGTCGCTTTGCGTCGCGCAGCAGGACAGCGCTCTCGTCGCCCGGCTTCGCCGGCTGAATGGTTCGATGTTTGCAGACGTTGCCGTCGTTCAAACGCGACCCACAACGTACCAGGGTAAACACAGCATCGTCGTCGAGCGAGCGGTCTCGACGGACTCGTCGGCCATCCTATTTACGATTTGGGTCGTCAATGAGGGGATGACCGCGCTCGAACGCCGCGTGAAGACGTTTGCTGCGCCATGGCCCGATTATGTCGTGCGGATCGACAGCGTGACGCCGGACTCGGTCTACGTCACAGGCCGCAGCGCGCGCTACCGCCGCACACTGTTGCGCAGCTACGAATGGTGGCCCCTGGGCTCACGTCCGCCCGCCCGCACGGACGTCCGACCATCGGTGGCGACGGCCGCACCGGTTTGTGGCGACACCGTGCGGGTGGACCTCAATGCCATAACAATCGCCGGGATCTGGATGAATCAGAGCATCGAACCCGTGACGCGTGAGGTCGGAGCGGCGAATGTGACTGTGCAGACCGGGTCCGCGGAGGGCCACCACACGCAGATGTACACCATCAAACTGTGCGGGCGCGAGGTTCGACGCTTGCCGAACAGCGTCTCGTGGAGTGACCCCGCATTCCGCACGCCCGAGGGACTCGGCATCGGCTCTCCGCTCGCGGCGTTCGACACAGCGTACGGCAAAGGTGACGCCATCGGGGAGGAAGGGAACAGCGTCCGCTACTCGCCCATAGACGGTGAGGGCCACTTCTTCGTGTACGTGGCCCCCGCCTGTTATGGCATCGCCGGCCACCACTGGATTGTGGATCCAAACTGCCAGGCGGTCGGAATCTCCTTCATCGTGTCTGCGAATCCGTGAGCTGCTGAACCGCGCGATCCGCTTCACGAATCGAGTTCCGATGGTCGCTGGCCCCGGCAAGGTCGGTATTCGCAAACGCGATCCGACCGTGCGGTCGATTCCTCAGGACATCCCTCGGCGCCGGCTGGCCACCCGAGCCAAAGAAAAACCCCGGCTGCGGATTCACGTACGCGTGACCCCAGCGATTGAGAATGATCCCGGCGATGTCCCGGCGCGGATCGAATCCCCCGGGCGCGAACATGTCGGCGAGCTGCTCGCGGAATGCGCGCTCGTACTGGGCGAACGACGTGCCGAGCAGCTGCGCGCGCCCCCGGCTGCCCTGCTCGGCGATCGACAGGCCGGGCTGCGCGAACAGGACTTTGATGGTCAGCACGGTCGGTGAATCGGGATCGATGGTGCGGGGCTCGTTCCCCACGAGCGCCATCTTCCGCACCGAGAGGTAGTCGCCGAGCCCTCCGAACCAGCGGCAGCCGGACAATCCCATCTTGTAGAGGAAGCGCCAGTTGCGGACGGCGATGTTCGCCATCAGGCACGGCGATCGATAAAACTGCGCGTACGCGTCGCGATGGGTGGCGGGGAGATCGTGGACGATATGCTTCGCCGTCCAGCTGCCGCCCGCCACGACGACCGACCGTGCGCTGACGTTGTAGAGCCGATTGCCCTGCGCGTACGTGACGACGACGTGCGGGGCGCTCGCGGGATCGCCGGCGTGCGCGACGCGGACGACGGTGGAATTCAGGCGGAGCCGCGTTGCCTGGCCGGCGCGATCGAGCGCGCGAAAGTTGACCCGGCTTTGCCACACGGCGTCGACGGTGCGCGGACCCGCAAAGACGTCGGGGATCAGCGTTTTCACCATCAGTCGCGCGAACCCGCCGTTGCCGTCGGGGAACATCTGGTCGCCGAGCGTGTCGTCGCCGTCCTCCGGAAACTGCGTCTCGATCGCGTAGTTGCAGTACGCCGAGAGCGCGTCGGGACCAAGACCGTAGCCACCGCCTTCGATGGGCGAGAGAAACGTCCGTACCGTCTCGCGGCTGATGCCGTATCGCGCCATCAAGTGCTCTTCGAGGGTCATGGAGTCGAGCTGGCGAGAAACGGCGTCGCCTTCGGTCTGTGGACGTGGGGCCTCGACGCGGCCCGTTCCCCAGCGGAGCAGCTCCGCTCGCGTGGTTTCGCTGATGGGCGCGCCGTCGAGCTTTCGCCCCCACGGGTCCATCACCCACACGCCGGGTCGCTGGCCGAATTGCGGCCCGAAGTAAAAGCCGTAGTTCTGGGGCGTCGCGTACGGCGAGTGCGCAAGCGGCAGCTCGGGCGACGGGCCGCGCCACGTCTGGTAGGCGAACGCCGAGCGATCCATCCCGATCATCTCGTAGAAGCGCTCGGTGTAGCCGCCTTTTCCCGGTACCAGGAAAATCGCCGAGCCCTGGTGTGCGGTCAGCCGCTGCCCGTCGACGAGGAACTCGTTGCGCTTTGCTTCGCCACCGAAGATCGGGTGGTTGTCGATGACCAGGCACCGTCCGCCTTTGTATTTCTGAAAAAAGATCGCGGCGGCGAGTCCGCTGATGCCGCCCCCGACGGCGACGAGGTCGTACATCTCGCCGGTGTCGCTGGCGGCGGCGATCCGCTGTTCGAATGCGCCCCCCCCGTCGCGCAGTGTGTGACCCGCGCTCAGGACATCCCAGGTGTTGCCGTTCGAGTGCCGGTAATCGCCGATGCCGCCGTAGCCATTGAAGGCGTCGGCGGGGGACGTCGTTGGCGCTCTCCCGGGGACGAGAAGTCCGGCGCCGGTGAGAAGGATCCCGTCGAGGAAGTCGCGGCGGGAGATCGGCTCGCGCAAGCCGAGGCCTACTGTCCCGTGGCCGCCGGCGCGCTCAGCCAGCGCGCGAACCAGGCCGCAACTTCCTTATAGAAGAAGCGGCTGTCCTCGCCCTTGAGAATCCAGTGGTTCTCCTCCGGCCAGATGATGAGCCGGGAGGGAATCTGCTGGCGCTGCAGCGCGGTCCAGAACTCGAGCGCGTTGTTCATCGGCACGCGAAAATCGCGCTCGCCAACGGATACGAGCACGGGGGTGTGTAGGTTGGCGGCTTTCCGCATCGGGCTTTGTGTCCGCCACACGGGATGATCTTCCCAGGGTGGGCCGCCGACGTTGCGCTCGCGATCGTAGTTGAAGTCGCTCGTCGCCCACTGCGTCTCGAGATCCCACTCGCCGGCATGGCTCACCAACGCGCGATACCGCGTCGTCGTCACCGCGAGCCAGTTGGTCAGGTGGCCGCCGTAGCTCGCGCCGCCCGCAATCTGCTTTGACGCATCGAGGAACCGGAATCGTTTGAGCGCCGAGTCCGCAGCTTCGTTCAGGTCGTTCGCCGGGCCCTCGAGCGGATCGAACTGGATGTCCTGCGAGAACTTCTCGCCGTATCCTGTCGAGCCGGTATAATCGGTCATGAGGACGACGTAGCCGGGCGCGCCGAGGAGGTGCGGATTCCAGCGCAGGCCAAAGTTGTCGGTCCACATGTTCGCGGCGCCGCCGTGAATCAGCACGAACAATGGATAGCTGCGCGTCGAGTCGAACCCCGGCGGCAGCGCGTAGAAGCTGTGGATCCGCTTGCCGCGGCTCGAGGTGAACCAGAACTCGTGCAGCGGCTGCCAATCGATCGTGGCGCCCCGCTCGGCATTGAACTTCGTGAGCGGTGTCCAGCGGCCCGTCGCGGGATCGACTCTGACGATCTCGGGCGGATTCGTCGCGCTCTCCCAGACCGCGGCGATCTTGAGCGTCGCGCCCGTCGTCGCTGCGGCAACCTGCAGGCTGCCGAATGTGCCGCTCGTCATGCTGCCGACTTCCTGTTCTTTCCCGCCTGTCGCTGGCGCGCGAAACAGCCGTTGGTGGCCCGCATCCTCGGCCAGGAAGAAGACGGCGCGGTTGTCGGGCGCGATCGTGTAACTGCCGACCGAATGATCGGCGCCGCCGGTAACGACGCGTGGAGCCGCGGCGCCCGTGCGCGGCCAGGACCACGCGACCACTCGGCGGTTGTTGAAGGTGTGCTCGTTGGTCGGCGTCATCACCCCGTACAACGTCTTGCCGTCGGGACTGAACCGGGGCGCGTCGTAATCGTCACGACCCTGCGAGAGTCGCTGGGGCTCTCCGCCCGCAGCACTCACGAGCCACAGCGCCTGCACCACGTCGCCGTGGGTCCAGTCCGTGCGGTTTGTGGTGGCCGCGAACACGACGCCGCTGCCGTCGGGCGTCCAGGCCGCCGCGAGATCCTCGCCGCTCGTGCCGAGCTGGCCGCCGAATCCCGCGCCTTGCACGAGCTGAGATCCGGCCAGCACATCTTTCGCTTGCGCGCCAGGCTCGAGTGCCTGCACGAACAGATGCGGCCGCCGCTCGTCGAGCCAATGATCCCACAGCCGAATCGGCGAGGCATCGAACACCCGTGCATTGTACTTGCGCGCCTTGCGCTCGGCCGCTGCGGCGCGATTCGCCGAGTCGGTCGTCGCTCCGGGATAGATCATGCTTGAGAACAGGATCGCCTTGCCGTCAGGTCGCCATTGTGGACTTGTCGCATCAGTCGACAGGCGCGTGACCCGCTGCGCCTCGCCACCGCTTGCCAGGTCGAGCACGTACACCTGCGACTGGTCGTCGCCCTCGCGCCGCGCGGTGAACGCGATGCGGCGGCTGTCGGGACTCCAATCGACGCCGCCCTCTCCGCCTTTCGAGTTCGTGAGCCGCCGCGGCTCGGCGCTGCCGTCCGTCGGGACGAGCCAGAGATCGCTGACCTGCTCGCCCTCCGTGTACGACGGCTCGGTGACGCTGAACACGATCCAGCGGCCGTCGGGACTGATCGCCGGTGACCCGACGCGCTTCATGAGAAAGACGTCTTCGTGCGTGATCGTGTGGCGTTGCTGGGCCGCGAGGGGGAACGCGAAGCAGATGGCGGCGAGGAGATGGATAACTCGGGTGGTTTTCATGGTTCCTTAGCGCATGTAGGGAGCGACGTTGTTCGCAATGGTGCGGAACTCGGCTTCGGTCAGCGGCAGCCGTAGAAACTCGGCCCAGGACTCTCGCGGCGCCAGGTTGCCTCCGGCCGCCGCATCCGATCCAAAGAGAACGCGATCGACGCCGAGCTGGCGAATCCGTGTGGCGAGCAGTCGGGCGTTGTCCGGGGTCACGCTGCGGGCGACCGTTGTGACGTCGAACCATAGCCGCTTTGCTCTAGGGTCGTGGCGCGCGATTGCGTCCACGAACACGGAGAGCGCCGAGTCGGTGACGAGATCGTAGCCCCCGGGCCCGGCGAGATGGGCGATCTGGACGGGAACGTCAGGTGCCGCTGGCAGAATCGAGTCCAGAAAGATCTGCGCTTCCGTCCGGCCATAGGGCAACTGCCGCGAAATCGATGCCCGCATGTGGATCACGATCGCCATGTGCTTTTCATTGGCCGCCCCGAACACCTGGCGCAGCTTCTCCACGTCCTGCCGACTGTGGTAGTCCGCCGCGGAGTTGCCGATGTGCAGCTTGAGGCCGGTCCGGAGCAGCGGATTGGCGGCGCAGCGCGCGATCTCGGCCAGCGCGTAGTCGCGCACGGGACTGACGCTGCAGAACGCGCGCAACCGGTCGGGATACCGCGCCACTTGGGCAGCGGTCCAGTCGTTGTCAGCCCTCACGTGCTCGTAGTCACTGTCGACGCTGCGGCTCGGGTTGCTCCAGCTGTAGGCCGTCGACAGGACGAGTGCGCGACGGATCCCCGCGGCGTCGAGCAGCCGGATGAGTTTGTCCGCATCGATGGTATCGGCGAGACCGACCAGATGCGCCAGCGCGGGACTAAAGAGGTGCTGATGGTAATCGACGAGCGGCGGGCCAACCTGGCCCGTCGCCCGCGACGCGGTAACCATCACCAGCACGCAACAGATGCTGTTGAGTTTGGTCAGAGCACCTCCTCACCGCTCGTGTGCTTGAAGTCTCAGCCACCGACAGACACGCTGAACGCACCGCGTCCAAAGGCTGCAATGGGGTTCAATTGGCGGCAAGAGGGCGTGACTACAGACGGAACAGATAGCTGAGCTTCACGAACAACGCGTCATTGGTCCGCGTGAGCCCGCGGAAGCGGAAGGCATCCTCGTCCAGCATGTTGCTGCCATAGCCCGCAAAGACCACGGTTCCGGGCGTCGGCTGATAGCTGAGCAGTGCGTCGACGTGAAAGAGATTGGCGGCGCTCGCGGCCGTGCGCGTCACTCCGCCCGGTCCAGCGACCAAAATCGGCGCGCCGGTGCGCGAGTCGTCGCGCAGCGAATCGGTGTGATCCTGGATGTACTGGCCCACGAGCCGGATGAAAAGCGGCCGCGAAATCTGATACTCGAGTTTGGCGCGCGCGACGCGGCCCACGTTCACCAGACTGCCATCGGTCCGACGGTTGACCTGCTGCCAGAAATAGCTCAGGGTGTTGCGGAAGCGGTCCGTGGGCCGGTAGGACACTTCGACGCTGAGCAGCAACAGGTCGGCCGATGCCCATTCGAAGAAATTCTCGTCATGGCCCTGCAGGAAGAAGCCGCCGCCGCTGAAATGCTTCCATTCCGGCGTGCCGAGCTGGACGATGTACTCTCCGTTGGGGATCGTGGGCTGTCCCACGAACGGAATCGTGTCGAGTCCGCCACCTGTCTTGGGGACCTCGAGGCGATAGTTCGCATACAGCGCGGAGTCGTAGCCGAACGATTCCGCGAAATACCCCGCGCCGATGTTCCACCCACCGCGCAGCGTCGCGTTGCCGTTGAAATGGAGCTTCTGGTCCTGAATGCGCCGGCCGTGCATGAAGTTCTGATACTGCCAGATGCCGTCGACGACGATGTCGCCCGTGAAGCGCTGGAGCAGGGCCCCCGGTTTCCCATAGGTCGTGTAGCTCGGATCGACGAACGCATGCACGATGCCGGCGCGGCCGATGAATCCGCTCGCGGAGCGGAAGTCATCCGAAATGCCGGCAAACACGCTGCGCAGCCCCCAGACGCGATGGCGAATCGTGAACTGCGTGAGCCAGAGCGGCGCGGTCGTGGTCACGCCACCGGTGCGCGTCCGGCTGGCGCCGAGCTGCAGGTTGAGTCCGTAGATGTCCTTGAACACCAGCCGGCTGTCTACCTCGGCGACGCGATTGTAGTTGCCGCCCTCGATGCGGTCGGTGTACGCCATGCCGACGCGCGATCCATGTCCCAGGCTGCGCTGCGCGCGGATGATGTTGAAGATCGGATTATCGGTGCCACTCGCTGATGCGAATTTCTGATCGACCGCGGACAGGAAGCCGATGTCGGTCCCGCCCGCGTTGCCCGTCAGTTTGACCGCCGCGACCGGCTGCACGATGCGGCGCGTGTAAATGAGGTTCTGCGGCACTTGAAACAGCTCGCTCCCCTCGAGGAAGAACGGCCGCTTCTCCGAAAAGAAGAGCGCCTGGCGTGGATCGAACGCGAGTTGGCCGGCATCCGATTCGACTTGCGAGTAATCGGGCTTGATCGTGCCGTTCAGAGTGAGGTTGTCGGAGACGCCCCACCGCACGTTCCCGCCGATCTGCGGGTTGCCCGTGTCGTAGGTGTAGCCGCTCGCGGAGGTGTCACCGGTGGCCTTCCCGGTCGCCTCGGGATTGATGTCCACGACCAGGCCACGGTGCATGCCCGAGAGGCCGACCAGGTTTCCCGACTGTCCAATGAACGTGGCGCTGGCGCGGCGCGCCGGAAACCACGAGTCCTCGAAGCCGGAATGCTTCACCTGCCGGACGATGTTGAGACTCCAGTCCTGCGGCTGCTTGGGCTGATAGCGGAGACTCTTGAACGGGATCCGCACCTCGACTTCGTAACCCCACGGCGTCAGGCGGCCGTGCGATTGGAAGACGTAATCCGGACTCAAGTCCGGCTGCTCGCGCCCGACGACCGCGCTGCCGATGAAGCCGCTCGCCGTGACGTTGGCCCCCTCGATCAGCGCGCCGTCGCCCTGCACGCCAAGCGGGTTCACCGCGAACATCAGCGCTTTCTTGCCGTCGTGGAACGTGCCGAGCAGGATCTGGACGTTGTCGTCACCGAAGATCTGGTCGCGGTCGGCGAGCGTCGCCGTGGGCTGGCCGTGCAGTTCGTACGCGCGGATCCCGAAGTAGATTGCGTTCGCGGAATACCACACGAGCACCTGGGTCGAGTCCACCGCGGAAACGCCGTCGTTCGGAGCGTATTGCGAAAAACCCGTCAACAGCGCGGCGCGCGCCCACGCCGAGTCGCTGAGGTCGCCGTCGATCACGGCGTCGGCGTCGATTCGCGGAATTCGCACGTCCAACTGACGCCCGCGGCCCGAGTAGATTCCCAGGGAGTCAGGGGAGGTGCAGTGGAGGATCAGGCATAGGGTCAGCAGCATGAGCGATAATAATGGCTGCGATTGGGGTGGGACACCTACCACCGGAGAGTTAGGAACGTGTCACAACTCGCATTGACGTTTGTACTCCTCTTGCAGAACCCTGCGACTCAACCGGTGCTACCGCCCCAACCCCGCCGGGACGTTCCCGATCCCGGCACCATCGCTACCGAGCAGCGCGTCAGCCCCGCCGGCGTCCAGAGCGTATTCACCGATCGCGTCTTTGGAGTGCGATTCGGGAAGCCAGGCGAGATCTGGGTGACTGTGCACGGCGCCGCCTACCGCCTCGCCTGGCACGACAACGTGGTGCGTGCCAGTGCGGCGTTCGATGGCCGCTCCGGTGTCCAGGGCATCGCGATCGACCCGGTGAATGGCCGCGCGCTGTTCAGCACCGTGGGTCGGCTGCCCCAGGTGCTCGCGCAGAGCCGGACGCCCGGATCGGACGAAATGTCGGCGACCAACACCGTCACCCAGTTGTCGGCCTACGACGGCGATGCCGTCGCGCCACGAGCGGGAGGCGGTGGAGACAGCGCGGTGGTCCGCTGGTCTAGCGCGGCGCGCGGCGACTTCATCGCCGGCGCGCCGGCCGTCGCGGCGCGCGCGACCGCCGCCGGCGGGGGGCACCGTGTGGCCGTGCTGCCGCTGTCGGCGAACGACGCGCTTGCGGTCTTCGACGCCGACAGCGGCACACTCCTGAAGACCATTCCGCTCGGCGTGTTGCCAGTCGCCGCGGTGGTGAGCCAGGATGGCGCCGTCGCGTACGTCTCGGTGCTGGGCGGCAGAAAGCCGCGGGCAGAGGAGCGCGCTTCCAAACAGTGTTGTGACCCGTCCGCCGAGCTGGTGCGCGTGGACGCGCGCGGTATCGCGCAGCCGGGCAATGTGACGCGCGTCGATTTGGTGAGCGGCGTGACCACGGTGATTCCGGTCGGCCGCCATCCCACCGGACTCGCGTGGGATGAACGCGGTGCCCGCCTGTATGTCGCCAAC
>QHUF01000313.1 GCA_003221075.1 Gemmatimonadota bacterium | reverse complement strand
CGCTGGAACGGATTGTTGCCGAGGGAAAGGCGCAGGGCTCGGTGCGGGCGGGGGCGGTAGAGATCTGGGCAGGCGTTTGGTTGGCGGCGATCAGCCATGCGTTGGAAAAGGTCGTTGCGGGGGAGTGGAAGCCCGGAGACACAGGTGCCCGATTAGTAATCGAAGCGGCATGGAAAGCCATAAGTGTGTGAGTGAGTGTAGGGGCGCAGCATGCTGCGCCCCTACCCACACGAACGACTACGCCCGACGTAGTTCAAACAACGCGATTTCCGGCGGCACAAACACCCGCAATGGCACGCCCACCACGCCGATGCCACGGCTGACGTAGAGCTGACTCGTGCCCTGCGTGAAATGGCCCATCACGTATTTCGTGATCAGCCGGCCAGGGGACCAACCGATCACCGGCAGATAAAACTGCCCGCCGTGGATGTGGCCGGCCAACGTGAGCGGAATGCCGCGAGGTGCGGCGCCGTCGAAGGCGCCAGGTCGATGCGCCAGCAGGATCCGAAACGCGTCTTTGGCGGATGGAGTAAGCCGGAGCGCCGCGTCGATGTCATCATCCTGCGGATCGTCGGCGCGCCAGGCGTGAGGGTCGTCGATTCCCACGAGTGCAAGCGCGGCGCCGCCGCGCTCGATCACGTGGACGCCATTCTTCACGAACACCTGCCCCGCATCCTTCACACCGCGAATGACGGCGTCCTGGCCCGTGTACCGATCGTGATTGCCGAGCACGGTGACGACGCCCAGCGGCGCCTGGAGATCGCGAAACGCGCGCACGTAGTCCGGGATGTACGACTGCGAGATGTCGATCATGTCGCCCGTCTGCACGATTAGATCGGCGCCCAGCGCATTCGTTAGCTTGACGATTTCCCGCATTTTCTCTTCGGACATGTGGATGCCGGCGTGCACGTCCGAGAGGTGCGCGATGCGCAATCCATTCAGCGGCAGGGGAAGATCGGGAAACAGGAGCGTGCGCCGGGTAATCGACGGCAGTCGCTCGGCGCTCCAAATACCGTATGCGGAGAACCCGACCCCAACGGCACCGTACGCATAGGTGGCGCGAACCAAGAATTGACGGCGCGAAAGGCGTGCGCTGTGCGCCGTGAGCTGTGCGCCGGACTGCTCGGATTCCCGGCGCACGACTTTGCCCAACAGCCACACCGCTCCCTTGCCAAGCAAGTAGAGAGTGACCAGGCCACAGAAAATCCAGCCAAGAAACTGCCACGCGATCCACGGCGCGATGTAGGGAACGCGGCTGATCCCCCATAGGCTGCCGGAGAACATCCGTACGGCGACGATGCCCCAGGGGATGTTGAAGATGACAAACACGAGGGTGAGCCACCGGCGCGCCGAGAGCGGCAGGCGCTCGCGCAGGTAGAGGTACAGCAGCACTTGGGGCGCTGCGAACAGCAACAGATAAATTATGGCCATGCTATCCCGTACGCTCCGGTTGTCAGCGTGGTTCCCCGTGCTTCTCGTCGCACCACTCGTCGCGCAGCGCGCCAATCCCGTCGAGCGACAGTTGATCGCCGCCGGCCTGTGGGCCGAAGCGCGCTACAACTATGCCTACTGGGATGCCGTCCGCGCGAATTGGGACTCGGCCTTCGCGGCGACAGTCACGGCTACGCAAGCACGTCCCGCTCCGACCGACCTGCAGTTCTTTCGCCGGCTGCGGCGCTGGGGCGCACTGCTGAACGACGGCCAGCTCGAGATCCTGCCGCCGTCGAGCATCGCAAACCGCATTGCGCGCCCCCCGCTCGAGCTGCGCAGCATCGAGCGGCGGCCCTTCATTATGGACTATGCCGTAAACGACGAAATGCGCGTCGCCCGTCCCGAGCGGCTGGCGGAAGTCCTTGCAGTGCAGGGCGTCCCCGTGGCGCAGTGGATCCGCGACTCCGTGTTGCCGGAAGTCTCGGCCGCGAACGATGCGAGCCGCTGGGAGCGGGCGGTCGCCCGGATGCTGGAAGGCGAGCGCGGCACCGCGTTGCTTGTCGTGCTGCGCCTCCCTGGTGGCGCCGAGCGCGGCGCGAGCCTCACGCGTAGCGTGCCATTGGCGGCGCGCTGGCCGATGGAGCCTCACGCCCTCGAAGTCGATACGCTGCCCGACGGCGCGATCTGGGTCCGGGTGACCTCGTTCGTAGATCCGGATGTCGTCAGTCAATTCGATCGCGCGATCGGCACTGCCGTCGGCGAAGGACCGCGACATCGCGGCCTGATTGTCGATCTGCGGGAGGCGACCTGGACGGTCGATGGCCGTGATAACAGCTATGCGCTCCTGTCCCGGCTCATCGAGCGTCCCCTCCTCTCGGCGCGGCAGCGCATGCCAGTGTACCGTCCCGATTCGACCAGTCTCTGGGTCAGCACGCCGTCAGGCATGATCTGGCCGCCACCCACGCACGAGCACGCCGCATACACGGGGCCGGTGGCGGTGCTCATGTCGCCACGCACCTCCGGTCCGGCCGAGGATTTCCTCGTCGCGTTTCAGGCGGGCGGTCGCGGACCGACCTTCGGCGAGTCGTCCGCCGGAAGTACGGGACAGACGGTTGTGCGGACGCTGTCGAGTGGCTGGAAGGTGCGGGTGACCGCAGCCCGAGACGCGTTCCCCGACGGCAAGGAGTTCGTGCCGACAGGGATCGCGCCGCAAATCCCGGTGGCGGTACGCGTCGAGGACGTGTTGGCCGGGCGCGACGCGGTGCTCGAGCGGGCGCGCGCCTACCTGACCGACGCCGCGCG
>QHUF01000312.1 GCA_003221075.1 Gemmatimonadota bacterium | reverse complement strand
CGTGATCGGCGATGCAGATGGCCTGCCGACCGAGTTGTTGGAGCGCGCCGAAAGCCGCTGGAGCCTGGGACCGCTGACCCTGCCGCACGAGATCGCGCGCGTGGTCGTGTACGAGCAGCTCTATCGCGCGCACACGATCCGCCGCGGAGAGAAGTACCATCGCGGATCCTGACCCCTGTCTGACGCCGGCCGACCGCGCCGCGTTGCTCGCGCTCGCGCGGGGCGCCATCGAGGCGGCGCTGGCGGGCCGCGCACCTCCCGAGCTGCCCGACGTTCCCGGCGCGGCGTTGCGCCGCGGCGCCTTCGTGA
The DNA here is from genome assembly GCA_003221075.1 of Gemmatimonadota bacterium. Taxonomy (GTDB): domain Bacteria; phylum Gemmatimonadota; class Gemmatimonadetes; order Gemmatimonadales; family GWC2-71-9; genus 20CM-2-65-7. Next base: position 3,123 of record QHUF01000312.1, on the reverse strand, counting down.
CGCTCGAGGAACAGGAACGGCACGATCTGCGGGGCTGCATCGGCCACGTCAGCGGCGACCGGCCGCTCGGCGAAATCATCCGGGAAGTCGCCGTCTCGGCGGCCCGCTCCGATCCACGATTCCCGGCCGTGCGGCTCGACGAGCTGGCCACACTGCGGATCGAGATCTCCGTGCTCGACGAACCGGTCCACGTTGAGCCGTCGGCGCGGTGCCGCCTGGTGATCGGGCGCGACGGCTTGCTGGTGCGCCGGGGGAACGCCCACGCGGTCCTGCTGCCGCGGGTGGCGGTCGAGCACGGACTCGGGCCTGAGGCGTTCCTGAACGCGGTGTGCCACAAGGCGGGACTGCCGCCGGACAGCTGGCGGGAACCGGCGACCCGCGTCTTCACGTTCACAGCGGACATCTTCGTCGAATGACCGAGTGGTTCGAGCAGTGGTTCGGCGAGGAGTATCACGCCCTCTACCCGCATCGTGACGATGAGGATGCCCGTCGCGCCGTCGCGCTGATTCGCAGCGTCGTACCGTGGGGCTCGGGCGATCGCATTCTGGATCTCGCCTGCGGGCCGGGTCGCCACGCCGCCGAGCTGGCGCGCTGGGGTGGGCAGGTGGTGGGATTCGATCTGTCGCGCGCCATGTTGCGGCGCGCGCACGAACGGAGCCGCGGTCCGCTGGTGCGCGGCGATATGCGGGCGCTGCCGTTTCGCGACGGGAGTTTCGCGCTGGCGGTGAATCTGTTCACCTCATTCGGTTACTTTTTGGACGAAGACGAGAACCGTCGCGTGGTGAGTCAGGTGGCGGCCGCGCTCGCGCCCGGCGGTCACTTTGTGCTCGACTATCTCAACGCGGAGCAGGTACGGCGCACGCTCAAACTCACCGAGCAGGCCAAGGGCCGCGATGTACTCGTGCGACGCCGCATCGACGGCGCGAACCGCTTCGTGATCAAGGAGATCGAGTTGCGCGATGAGGGTCGCCGGTTTGAGGAGCGCGTACGCCTGTATGGCGCGGATGATCTGGCGGCCCTGCTCACCGGTGCGGGTCTGCGGGTGTCCGCGCAGTTCGGAGACTACGACGGCGCCGCGGCTGGGCGCGATGCGCCGCGCGTGATCCTGGTGGCGGCTCGCGCATGATCTCACGCATCCTGTCGACCCCGCTTCCGATGGCCGCTGGCAAGATTCCGGCCGGCAAGCCGCGCCGGGTGCACCCTGACGTACTGGCGTCGGTGGTCCCCGGGCCCGGCCGCGACCGCCTGGCGGCGGGCGACGTGCTCGCCGTGACCACGGGGCAACAGCCCGTGCTCTTCACGGGGCCGCTCTACACCGTTTACAAGGCGTTGTCGGCGATCGCGCTGGCGCAGCGACTGGAGCGAGAACGCGGCGTGACGGTGGTGCCCGTGTTCTGGGTCGCGGGAGACGATCACGATTTCGCCGAGGCCAACCACGCCACCGTGCTGGGGCGTGATGGAGAGCTGGTCAAGATCGTGCTGCGCGAGCGGGCGCATGAGGCGCCTCAGCTGCCGTTGTTTCGCGAGGTGCTGGGCCCTGACATCCGTGCGGCGCTCGCCGCGCTCGATGCTGCGCTCCCCGATTCCGAGTGCAAGCCGGAGGTGCGGCAATTGCTCGAGGCCTGCTATCGGTCCGATGTGAGCCTGGCGGACGCCAGTGCGGAGGCGCTGAGTCAGCTGCTCGGGGCTCGGGGCTCGGGGCTCGCGGTCTTTCGCGCGCACGACCGCAACGCCAAACGCGCGGCGGCGCCGTGGATTCTCAAGGCACTCGACGAGACCTTGCCCGACGGGTTGACGCCCGTAATGGTGGAAGGGCGACTGGGTCGTGACCGCGTGCGCAAGGACGGCAATGCGTTCGTGCTGCGCCGCAGTGGCGAGCGATTGACGCGGTCCGAGCTCGAGACGATCGCAGCCAAGACGCCGGAAAAGCTGTCGCCCAATGTGCTGCTGCGCCCGGTCATCGAGGCCGCGCTGTTTCCGACGCTGGCGTACGTGGGCGGGCCGGGAGAGATGGAGTACCTGCCCGAGGCGGCGCCGTTGTTCTCCAGTTTGGGCGTTGCACCGCAGGCCCATGTGCCGCGCTGGTCCGGAGTGATCATCGAGGCGCGCGTGGATAAGATCTTGAGCAAGCACGGCCTGACGCTCGCGGACTTCGACAGCCAGCCCGGGACACTCGAGACCAGGATTGCCAAAGCGGAGCTGCCTCCCGAGCTTGCCGACTCGCTGAACGCGTTGCGCGCCGACGTCGAGTCCCGCTTCGCCAGAATCAGCGGCGAGGTCCAGCAGCTCGATCCCACGCTGGAACGCACGGTGCAGGCGGCGCGCAACGCCGCGCTCGCCGGCACCAATGAGATCGAGAAGAAGCTCGTCGCGAGCTTGAAGCGGAGGCAGGGAACGCTGGTGAGCCAGCTCGTGCGCGCGCGCGCGGCGCTGATGCCGGACGGCAAGCCCCAGGAGCGCGTGCTGACGATTATGTCGTTCCTCGCGCGCTACGGTGGCTCGCTGCTGGACCAAATCGATGCAGAGGTGGCGCGGTGGGCGGCGGGTTTATAGAATCCGGTTCATGTGGGTGCTCGCTGTCATACTCATCGTCGCCCTGCTGATTCCCGTCGCCGCGATTCTCGTCGACTCGCCGCTCGGCAAGTCGTTCGCCCGCCGCATGGACGAGGGGCGAGGCGACGGGCAGGGAGGAGGCATGCCTGAGCTGCGTGAGATGAAGCGCAAAGTGGAGCTGCTGGAAACCGAAGTGGACGACCTGAATCGGACGATCGCCGGGATGCGGGAAGAAGTGCAGTTCATGCAGCGCCTGCTGGAAGACCCCCACCGCAAGAAACCTACGTCTTGAAAGGCGGCAGTGGCCGTCACGCCGCGCGGGTAGCGGCCGGGATTTTCGTGACCCGCGTGCTCGGCTACGTTCGCGAGCGCGTCTTCGCGCACTACTTCGGCAACGGCGCCGCGGCGGACGCGTTCCGCGCCGCGCTGCGCATTCCAAACGCGCTGCGCAATCTGCTCGGCGAAGGAACGCTGTCGGCATCGTTCATTCCCGCGTACGCCGCGCTCAACGAGAAAAACAAGGACGCGGCACGCGCGCTAGCGGGCGCGATTCTCGGACTGTTGCTCCTC
>QHUF01000311.1 GCA_003221075.1 Gemmatimonadota bacterium | reverse complement strand
CCGGAAAGGACGCGGCGCACGCCAAAGCGACGTTTGTGACGCTGTTGGGCGTCGGCGCCGCCCGCGCCGAAGCGGAAAGACTGGCGGCGCAGGCCGTAGACCATCTGCGGGATGCCGGGTTAGCTTCCCCCATACTGATTGAGCTGGCCCACTACATTGTGACGAGGCCTAATTGATCCTCGAAACGATTCACAGTCCTGCGGATGTTCGCGCGCTGGCACCGGAGCAGCTGCAGCCGCTCGCGGACGAAGTTCGCCAGCGCTTGATTGACGTCGTGTCGCACACGGGCGGGCACATTGGAGCGGGTCTGGGCGTCGTCGAGTTGACCGTCGCGCTTTGCGCCGCGTTCGAATCGCCGCGCGACAAGATCGTCTGGGACGTCGGCCATCAGGGCTATCCGTGGAAGATTCTGACCGGTCGCAACGACCGGCTGCACACGCTGCGCCAGCGCGGCGGGCTGTCGGGCTTCCTGCGCCGCGATGAGAGCGAGCACGACCAGTTCGGCGCCGGTCACGCCGGCACCGCGCTGTCGGCCGCCTACGGGATGGCCGCCGCGCGCGATCTCAAGCGCGAGGCGTTCGAGGTCGTCGCGGTGGTCGGCGATGGGGCGATGACCTGCGGCCTGCCGTACGAAGCGCTCAACAACGCCGGCGACTCGGGCCGGGACATCATCGTCGTGCTGAACGACAACGGCATGTCGATCGCGCCCAACGTCGGCGCGCTCAACAAATACCTCGGCTCGATCGTCGCGAGCCCGATGACCGTGCGGATCCGCGAACGGGTCAAGCATCTGATCGAGCGCGCGTCTCATATCGTCGGCGGCAAGAAGCTCGTCGACTTCGCGAAGAACGTGGAAGAGAGCATCAAGAATCTCTGGTCGCCGGGGATGCTGTTCGAGGAGCTGGGCTTCCGCTACTTCGGACCGATCGACGGGCACAACATCGGCCAGATGTTGCACACGTTCGATATCGTGAAGACGCTCAAGGGCCCGCGGGTCGTGCACGTGATCACCGAAAAGGGCAAAGGCTTCCCGCTGCCCGAGCCCGATCTCGAGAAGTATCACGCCCGCGCGCCGTACGACCCGGTCACCGGCAAGCTCAGGCCGGTCAACCCGGGACTGCCGCAGTGGACCAAGGTGTTCGGTGAGGCACTCACGCAGCTCGCCGCCGAAGAATCGAACTTCGTGACCATCACGGCTGCCATGCCGTCGGGGACCGGCACCAACATCTTCCAGAAGAAATGGCCCGAGCGGTTCTTCGACGTCGGCATCGCGGAAGCACATGCGACGACCTTTGCCGCAGGGCTCGCGACGCAGGGTGTCCGGCCCGTCGTCGCGATCTATTCGACGTTCCTGCAGCGCGCCTACGACAGCATCATCCACGACGTCGCGATCCAGAAGCTCTCCGTGATTTTCGCGCTCGACCGCGCCGGCATGGTGGGTGAAGACGGGCAGACGCACATGGGGCTGTACGACATCGCCTATATGCTCGCGGTGCCCCACATGACGGTGACGGCGCCGAAGGATGCCGGCGAGATGATCGGGCTGCTGCGATGCGCCTTGCACCACACCGAGGGACCGTTCTCGCTGCGCTATCCGCGCGACAAGGCACCCGGTGAAGCGCCGCCCGCGGCGGAAGTGCCCGCCATCCCGTACGGCACGTGGGAGCTGCTGAGAAAAGGAAAGGATTGTGCCATCATCGCCGTCGGTGTGATGTGCAAACCGGCGCTCGACGCCGCCGATGCACTTGCCGCCGATGGAATCGCCGCCTCGGTCGTCAATGCGCGCTTCCTCAAGCCGATGGACCGCGAGATGCTCGACGCCCTGGCGCAGAGTCACAAGCTGCTCGTCACCGTCGAGGATGGGACCGTCGTCAACGGCTTCGGCGCCGCGCTCGCCGCACTGGTGCAGACGACCGCGCCCGACTCCCGCGTCGTAGCGCTCGGTGTGCCCGACCGGACATACGAACACGCGCCGCGTGCCCAGCAGCTCGCGGACGTCGGCCTGACGGGCGACGGGATTGCCGCCCGCATCCGCGCCCTCGCCGCCGAAGAGTCGCTCACCACGCGATGAACGTCGGGGTCGTCGGGAACCCCAACTATCCGGACCTAGGCGCTTTCCTCGCGACGCTCCAGCACAAGGCGTCGAGCCTGGGGATCACGCTGTTTACCGAGGAGCGGATCCAGGCGCTCTGGCCGGCCGGAGACGGTGGCACTCCTCCGGTCCTGGGTCAGGCTCCATCCACCGCGGTGGACTGCCTCATCACGCTCGGCGGCGACGGCACACTGCTGCGCGGCGCCCGGCTTCTGAACGGCGCCAATACGCCGATACTCGGGCTCAATCTGGGTCGCGTCGGTTTCCTGACGACCGCCGGGCCCGAAACCCTCGATTGGGCGCTCGATTCCATCGTGCGCCGTGCCTACACCACGGAGCAGAGGCTCGCGCTGCACTCGACCATCACCGGCAAGGGATCCAAGACGCCGGGCCGGGTCGAGCCCCTCGTACTCAACGATGTCGTGGTGCACAAAGGCGGTGTCGCGCGCGTCGTCCGGCTCAAAGTGTCGGTCGATGGCGACGAAGTCGCGCAGTATTCGGCGGACGGCATCATCGTGAGCACGCCGACGGGGTCGACTGCATACTCGATGTCGGCCGGCGGGCCGATCGTGGTGCCGACGGTCGATGCCATCGTCGTCACGGCCATCTGCCCGCACACCCTCGCGGTGCGCCCGCTCGTCTTGCCGGCGACTGCCGTCGTCACGATCCAGCCGATTCCGCCCTGGACCGACGAAGTCCTCGTGTCCTTCGATGGCCAGGTGGGCACGCCGATTCAGGCGGGCGAGCGCCTGGAGGTACGGCGTGCGGACCGGCCGATCCTTCTGATCCGGCTCGGCGTCGAGAGCTTCTTCAAGCGGCTGCGGAAGAAGCTGCACTGGGGTGATCTCAGTGATCGGACGCGCAAGTAAGTGTTGATTGAGCTTCGAGTTCGCGATCTTGCAGTCATCGCCGACGTCACCCTTCCATTCCAACCTGGCCTCAACGTTCTCACCGGCGAGACGGGCGCCGGGAAATCGATGGTGGTCGATGCGCTCGCCCTCCTGCTCGGCGAACGCGCGTCGGCGGACGTCGTGCGCCCCGGGGCCGACAAGACGGTCGTCGAAGGCGCGTTTGAATTCGTTGCCGCCGTTCACCGCCATCTTTTGCCGCCCTTCGCCGCCCTTGGTGTCGAATTGG
>QHUF01000171.1 GCA_003221075.1 Gemmatimonadota bacterium | reverse complement strand
ATTCTGCCCTACTCGTCGGCCATCATCACCGTTCAAACCGCCGCGATCAATTTGCGACCATGGTCGCCTTTGCAATCTGGCTGATCTCGCTCACTCGAGGCTCCGCGAAGGACGCTACTCGTCTTGCCCCATCTCGAGATGTTCAAAACGAGGGTGGCCAAAAATGGGTGCGTGCACGCGGCCGTTCACCCCGCCGTCATGGTCGCTCAGGTTGCCGGCGAGTTCGGCGACAATTCGGTTCATGTTGTGCACTTCGCTGATCAGGCACTGCTCATCTCGCGTTTCCCAGTAGCGGGTTTCATCGCGCACCACGACGCTCACGCCAAGGTCGATCGCACGGTCGAGCAGCGTCACCAGCCCGCTATGACAGGCCACCAGGTGAGCATCGCTGATCACCGACGCGTACTGGGTCTTGCAGGATGAATACCAGAACCAGTCTCCATGTTTGCCGCTCTGATCTGCTCTCGGCATGAACGCAAACGCCGCGGATTCGCAACCGTTTCCAGGAATGACCGAAAATCCCCGCACCAAATCGATATCTGCAATCAATGGCGGAGTATCATCGACAAACACCTTCGCGATGACGGACGCCAGAAACCGTAAACCGCCATGGCGAGAGTCGAACAGGCCGGGCTCAGGCCGGTAGATCTCGGTCACGCTCTTGAAGGACAACGTGAGGGCAAAGTCGCGCAGCCTGACCAGCACAGTCCCCACCTCTTCGGCGGTTGCCGCATGTGGCAGGCGCAACTCGTAGTTGAGATGCAGGCCCATGGGTCAGGTTAGCAGGGTGTCGTCAACGTAGCCGCGGCTGGCGGGGTGTGCGACCACTTCGGCCACGTACCATCGGCCTGTTGCCGTGAACGGGCCCCTCCCGCCGGGCGACCCCGCTGTCGATAGTACAGTTGTCGATAGTACAGCTAACAGGTAATAGTACAGTTGTCGATAGTACAGCTAACAGGTAATAGAAGGAGACGAACATGGCTCGGTCAGCCGTGATGAACTTCATGAAGCAGCAGGGTTTCACGCAGGAGCCCCTCGATCGCGCGGCCCTGCGGTTCAGAGGCTTGCAGTTCCAGCCCACGATCGTTGGATCCATGATGCTGGTGGGGATCCTCACGCAGTCGCCGGCGATCTTCCTGCTCGTTTCGGCTCTCTTGTGGCTCAACGTGCTCCTGCCGGCGGCAAACCCCTTCGAGCATCTCTACAACCGCGTCGTCGCACGGCCCCGCGGGCGCCCGCTGCTCACGAAAGCTCCGGGGCCGCGCCGTTTCGCCCAGGGGATGGCGGCGACCTTCATGCTGGCCGCGGGGCTGACCCTGCGCGAGGGCTGGACGGCGGCGTCCTACGCCTTCCAGGGGCTCATCGCCGTGGCCTTCGCCGCGCTCCTCTTCGGGAGGTTCTGCCTCGGCGCCTACATCTACCATCTCCTGAAAGGGAACGTCGCATTCGCCAATGGCACCTGTCCCTGGAGTGATTCGGCGTAGCGCCCGGCACGGACTGGTGGCCACGCTGGCGGCGCTCATGATCTGCGGTGGCGTGGGCCGCCGGGCGGTTCGGCCCCCCGCGCCCGACACAAAAGCCCCGCGTCAGTTCGAGCTGGTCTGGGCAGACGAATTCGACCGCGACGGACCCCCGGACTCCAGCAAATGGACCTACGAGCACGGCTTCGTCCGGAACGAGGAGCTGCAGTGGTATCGTCCGGAGAATGCGCGGGTGGAGCACGGGCAGCTCATTATCGAGGCGCGGCGCGAGCGGATTGCCAATCCGGCGTTCGACTCGGGCGGCCGTAGCTGGCGGGCGCGCCGGGCGTCCGCGGAGTACACGTCGGCGAGCCTGACGACGCGGGGACTCGCGCGCTGGCAATACGGCCGCTTCGAGATGCGGGCGCGCATCGACGTGCGCGCGGGACTATGGCCGGCCTTCTGGACGGTTGGCGAGCAGGGGATCTGGCCGGCGAGCGGCGAGATCGACGTAATGGAGTATTACCGCGGGTTGCTATTGGCCAACGTGGCCTGGGCGGACAGTGCGGGGCGAGCGAAGTGGGACTCCGCACGCCGACCGATCGCGGAGCTCGGTGGCGCCGTGTGGGCAGACAACTATCATGTGTGGCGGATGGACTGGGACGAGCGCGAGATCCGACTCTACGTCGATAGCCTGCTCCTCAACACCACGCCTCTCGACTCGACCTTCAACGGTGCCGGCCGTCCGCCAAACCCTCTGCGCCAGCCGCACCACATCATCCTCAACCTCGCCATTGGCGGGCAGAGCGGAGGAGATCCCTCCAGCACGCGGTTCCCGGCGCGGTTCGAGATCGACTATGTACGCGTCTACCGCTCCACGGCGGCTCGAGGACCATCGCCCAGATAAGCTAAGGCCTGTTCATGCTGGTGACGCGTCTACGTCTTAGCGCGCCGCGTCCAACGGCGCCCGCAGTCCGCGCAGCACGTCGGTGAGCGACGCATCCGCCCAGAAGTGCATGTAGTAGAGCTTCGGCTCCTCACCGACAAGGTGACTGTGGAGCGCGGTCGCGGTAATCCCGTGCGCCGTCAGCGCCTCGAACACCGGGGCTACTTTCGCGGCGAGGACAGTAAAGTCACCCGTGGCGACCGCGCGATCGGGACCGACGACTTGGATATTGATCGGCGTGCCGTAGCCGAGCGCGGGAGTGACGGTCCGACCGTGCAAGGTCACCGTCCCGGGAACCAACACGACGGAAAGTTGCGCGACCGCGCCCTGTGCTCGGCCTCGTAGTCCCAGGGTGTTGAAGACGAGTGCGGTATCGATCGTCACCGGTTGTGGGGCGGCCGCGGTTACCGGGCGAGGTGCCCCCGTCAGCGCGAGGACGCGATCGAGACGTCCGGCCAGTTCGACCGGGTTACCCTCCGCGTGGAAATGGACGTATGTGATTTTCGGATCTTCTCCGACCAGGTGGTTATGAATCGCGGTCACCGCGATCCGCTGCCGCGCCAGCTCCGCGAGCACCGGCTTGACCTCGCCGCTTTCGCAGCGTGACATCGCGGCGGGGCCAACCGTAGCGGTAGTAGCCCCCCGTCGCGGATCCGGACGTCTGGAGAATGCGTCCAACCGAGTCCCAAGGAGCGCCCAGCGGTGCCTGACTAGCAGCAACAGCCGGAAGCCCACCGACGACGAGGGCGGTGCTGAGAATCGCGCGAACGTTCATGGATGACGGTTCCTTGTCGAAGTGAGTGCGTACGCTACGCGTTGAGGCTACAGCGTCGATGTCACTGCAACGGCACAGAAACGGTCCTGACCTCCTCGCCCTTCGCGAGCGTCACCTCGGCGACGGGACGATCATCTTTGAGCGATGGAAATACGCTGACTGCGCGGAAGCCGGCGTTGGCTCGCAGCGCGTTTTGCACCGCTGCCCGCAGCGAGACCTTCGCTTTGCCCATCGCCGCGCTCTGGCTCTGTGCGGCGGTGTAGTCTTCGCCTTCCGCAATAGGCTCGGCGTTGACGACCGCACCGCTATTGGGATCGATAGCCACTTCGAAGAACTTTCCCCCCGTCGCCGTATAGACAGAGAGCTGCAATTTGCCTTCTTCCATCTCGAACTTCGCGGACATCGGCCGCCCATGACTCGCGCTCGCGGACAGACCACGCTCGAGGGACACCCGAGCGCTCAGAACCGCCTTTGCCAATTCGTCTTTGTCCTGGGCCGCGAGCGTGGTGCCCCAACACACGGCGGCGCCGGCGAGAACCGGAACAAGCCACGCCTTCATCGTCATCTTCATGCCCCCCCCGATCTCGGTGTAGTGAAGTGATGTCCTGGCCCGCTCGAACGATCGATGATACACTTGTTATAGTCAACCGCGGTGCGTTCATGCAACGCCGAGGCTTCTATGCGATGGATTACTCGTGAGCATCCGAAGATCGATCGAGTCGCCTGCCCGTGGCTGATCACGCGATTCATCGACCCACAGGCCGAGTTTCTCTTTGCACCACCCGCGGACGTCCGCACTCGCGCTGGCGAGCTCAAGGCGATTCCCTACGATGTCGAAGGCGTGGAGCTTTCTCACGATGGCCCTTTGTGCAGTTTCGACGCCTTCCTGCAGAAGTACCGCTTGTCTGATCCAGCCTTGCACGAGCTGGCGGTGATCGTGCGCGGGGCGGACACGGACCGCCTCGACATTGCGCCGCAGGCGGCCGGATTGCTCGCCATTTCCCTGGGCCTGTCGCAACTGTTCCCGGATGATCACGAGCTGCTCGCCCGCGGGTTCGTCATCTACGATGCGCTGTATGCATGGCTCCAGCACGCTAAGGGGGAGCGTCACACCTGGAACCCGCAGCGCGCCCCCGCCCCCGTCTGATGTCCAAGGGCACAGCGACCGGACGTTGGCTCCTGTTGTTCCACCAGATCCCGCCGAAGCCCGATTACTTCCGGGTGAAGGTGTGGCGCAGGCTGCAGCGCATCGGCGCGGTGCCGGTCAAGAACTCGGTGTGGGTCCTCCCGTACAACGATCAGGCGGTCGAAGACTTTCGTTGGCTGCTGCAGGAGATCGAGGCGCGTGGGGGCGACGCGTCGGTGTTCCGAGGGGATTTCGTGGACGGCTTGAGCGACCGCGACATCGAAGGGTTATTCCGCAAGGCCGGGGAACGACGGGCTGTTGGCCGGGCTCGTGCCGCCCGTCGAACGGGGCGAATGCGCGGGCGGACGTGGGTCACGCGCCGGGGCGTGTTCGTGGATCGCATCGCGAGTGCGTGGCTGATCAAGCGCTTCATCGATCAGGCGGCCCGGTTCAAATTCGTCGCTCCCGAGGGTTACTCGCCTCGCAGGAGCGAGCTGCGCTTCGACATGTTCGAGGCCGAGTACACGCACGAAGGGGACCGCTGCACCTTCGAGACCCTGCTCCGGCGGTTTCGACTGCGCGACCCCGCGCTGCGCGCGATCGGCGAGATCGTGCACGACATCGACTGCAAGGACGCGAAGTTCGAGCGCGTCGAGGCCGCTGGTGTCGAGCGGTTACTCGCCGGCATCGCCCGGAAGCACGCGAGCGACGCGACGCGCCTCCGTCTCGGCGCGGCCGTGTTCGACAACCTCTATCAGTCATCGCGATGAAGCCGGCACCGACGCGCGCCACGCTCCGGGAGTTCGTCGTCTACTTCCTCAAGCTCGGCACGTTGGGGTTCGGCGGACCGATCGCGCTCGCGGGCTATATGCAGCGCGATCTCGTGGACGAGCGTGGCTGGATCGCGCCGGACGACTACAAGCAGGGGCTCGCGCTCGCGCAACTTGCCCCCGGCCCGCTCGCGGCCCAACTCGCCATCTACCTCGGCTGGGTGCGTGGCCGCGTACTGGGCGCGACACTCGTAGGAATCGCGTTCGTGGCACCGTCGTTCCTCATGGTACTCGCCCTCTCGGCGCTGTACCTCAGGTTCGGCGGGCTCGCCTGGATGCAGGCGCTGTTCTACGGCATTGCAGCCGCGGTCATCGCGATTATCGCGTGGAGCGCCGCGAGACTTGCGCGCACCACTTTGGGGCGGGACCGATTGCTCTGGGGACTTTTCGCGGTGAGTCTCATCGTCACGGCCTGGACGGCGAGGGAGATCATTTGGGTTTTCGTGGCTTCGGGATTGATCCCCCTGCTCGCCCGCGCTCGCGCACGCCCGTCAATGCCGACCAAAACGCTGCTGGTCGCGCCGTGGCCAGCTTGGCTTACGTCGGGTCTGACTGGGGCGGCATCCGTGGGGGTGCTCTGGAAGGTGTTCGGGTATTTCGCCGCCGCCGGATTGTTCGTGTTCGGCAGCGGACTGGCGATTGTCCCGTTCCTTCACGGCGGTGTCGTGGAGCAGTTCCATTGGCTCACGGAGCGGCAGTTTCTGGATGCGGTCGCCGTCTCGATGATCACTCCGGGTCCGGTCGTGATCACCGTGGCGTTCATCGGGTACTTGGTTGCGGGACCAGTGGGGGCGACCGTCGCTGCCCTTGGTGTCTTCGCACCAGTGTACTTCGTGACCGTCCTTGCGGCACCGCATTTTCGCCGTCTTGCCGCGAGCGCACGCATCAAGGCATTCGTCGACGGCGTCACGGCGGCCGCTACCGGTGCGATCGCCGGGGCGGTGATCGTGCTGGGCCGGCGCGCCCTGGTCGATTTGCCAACTGTCCTGATCTGCGCGGTCTCGCTCGCTGTCATAGTTACGATGAAGCGCGTTCCCGAACCCGCGCTTATCGCGGCGTCCGGCGTCGTTGGCTTGCTCCTGAAGCATGCGTTGTAGGCGCGGCCACCATCACGAAACGGAGGAGTTCATCCATGAAGAAGCTGCTGAAGGCAACTCTATTCCTCCTCGCCGTGATCGCGACGACGGGATGCAGCAAGAATCGCAGTCGCGACCAGGATGATGATGATGATGATGACCCGGCTCCCGCAGTGAATCCCTCGCCGAGTACCGCGCAGGCCGCCAGCATCTGGACATTCGACAGCTCGAGCGTTGGGCAGCCACCGGCCGCCTTCTCGTTCGGGCGGACGGGGTCGGGGCGCCCTGGTCGCTGGGTCGTGCGCGCCGCG
>QHUF01000170.1 GCA_003221075.1 Gemmatimonadota bacterium | reverse complement strand
GTCGATCGCGGAACCCCCATGCGAACGCGCGATGTGCGCCGACGTGATTGCGAGTGGCGTGCCACCGAACGCATTCGAAAAGCACAGCCGAATCATCGGCCCGCCGACGGAGACGTGGAGCACCTGACGCAACGTGCTCCCCGTCAGCCCCGGCGCGGGGGGCATATTGCGCGGCTCGACCAGCTGCGGCGATGCGGTCCAAGTGCCGAGCCAGTGTGGCGCGGGAGCAGGGGTTGAGGCCCGTGGCCGAGCACACGTTGTAAAGGCGGACGCCAGCGCCAGTGCGGCGACGAGGCGCCGGCCGAAAGGGAGAGGCATGCCGTCAGGGCGTGCGCACGGACGGGTTCGCTCCGGCTGCGGGCGGCGGCTGGCTGAAGCCAGGCGGTGGCTGCGAGCGGCCGCCCGACGCGATGAACGCTCGCAACACCACGTACGCGCGGTGTGGGTTGTTGCGCTGCACGCCCGACCGGATCCACGTCTCGTGGTACCAGCGGTCGAAGGGCGGGTATTCGGCGCGTGCGAACTCCACCTCGAGCTGCTCGAGCGGCGTCAGCGCTTCGCGAATCTGCCGCCACATCGCTATCGAATCCGTCGCCGCGAGCGCGTCCGCCAGCAGCAACGCGCTGTGCGTCTGGCGTTCGTCGATCCGCAGGCCGAGACCGGCGTCAACGGAGAAGAACCGCTGCTGCGCCGCCGTCATCGTCGATTCGGCTTTCGCTGCGGCGATCAGCGCGCTGTCGAGCCGGACGAGGCGCTCCCGCAGCACGGCCAGCGTGTCAGGGTTGAACGCCGCGAACGGTTGGCCGGTCACTCGGCGCCACAGTCGGTCGACGAGATGCAGCGCCGCGTCCGAGGCGTACCACAGCTTGTCGGGCGTGTCGAGCAGGGCGTGGTAGCGGTCGTACACCGACCGTGCGTTCGCCACACCGGGAGAGAAGTACTCTTGTGTCCACCAACCGACGAATCGCCCTACGGGGTCGGGTGCGGCATAGACGGCGGGCGCGTTCCACGTGATGTCGGCGATCAGGCGCGCGCCCATGACGTAGTCCCTCAGTTCCGAGACGTTGACGAGCATGTACTCCGTCGCCCCGGCCTGCACGATCTTCTGGAACTCGCTCGCGATCGTGGCGGGAGCCACGATGTGCGTGGTCTGCTTGCTGAGATTGCCGCCGAGGTACGCCAGGTGATAGTAGACGCCGTGCTTCCAGCGTCCGCGATCGGTCGGAAGCCCGCGCATGTGGCCGTCGTTGTCGTCCGGCCACACGATGATCACATCGTCCGGCAGCCCGAACGCCGCGGGATCCCGGCGGTACATGTCCAACATCTCCGAGTACATCGTGAAGTGGAAGATCGGCGTGCGCCCCGGTGGCAGTGCGTTGCGCACCATGGAGGTCTGCAGGCCGATCACTTCGCGGAACACGCGCGCTTTGCTCGAGTCCGTGGTGCCCTCGGGCCAGGTGTAGGGGCGATCGGACGTGTTCCGCAGGCCCACCGGCCAGATGACATCCAGGTCGTGGTTTTCCTCCACGCCGCCGCGCCAGTAGGTCAACAGGCCATCGCGGTTCGTGAACCAATCGTAGTCGGGTCGCACACCTCGCTCCGCCGCGAGGTTGAATGTCGTCATCCCGAACGGGTTGGAAACGAGGATGTCGTAGTGGTGTGAGGTGTAGTACAGGCCCCAGTCGCTGGCGAGCTGCTGGACCTCGTAGCGGCGGTGTACGCGCACATACGGCGCCACCATGTTCATGCGCAGCCGCAGCGCGGTCTCGAAGAAGCGCCGGTACCACGCGAGCGGCACGTCGCCGGTTTGGAGCGGATACCCACGCGCGTCGAACGGTCGCGGCAGGATGTCTTCGTCGTCGTGAAAAAATCCGCGATACCTGAATGCCGGCGGTCCCTGCGCGAAGCGCGTGGCCTTGAGAACGAGGGGGTCGTGATGCTCCGGCACGTACCCGGTCCAGAGATAGAGCGGATCGACGCCGAGACGCTCGCAGAGCGTGTAGGCCGCGAAGGCGGTGCCGCGCGGGTTCGAGCCGACCAGCCATACGGTCCGGGGCGCGGTGACGACGCGATAGGCCTCCCATTGCCCCCGCAGCCTGGACGCATCGATCACGGAGGGGAGCCGCTCGGTCCCCAGCGTGACGAGGCGAATGCTCGTCTTGCCGGGGGTCGGCGTCGCGACGAGGGGCGGCCGGTAGCCGCTGATCGTCTCGATGTCGCCCGCGAGGAAGGCGGCGGCCTGGCGCACATTCGGCGGCTCGGCGGCGCCGACGACGATCTCGGCGCCACTCCCTTGTGACGCGAGCACCACGTCCTCCGCGGCGACGGCTCCGCTGCGAACCCACGATCCGCGCGCGGGCGCAGCCCAAGGGTCGGGGTGGTCGGTCTGGGAGGCGGCGCGGCCGGGGAGCAGACAGGATGCCACCAGGAGCAAGAGAGGGGGTCGCCAGGGAGCAGTCATAATATCATTTTGTGTCTCATTCCCCGGAGGGGCAATCCCGTGTTCCGCTTCGTCGTCCTGTTCGCAGCCGTATTCGCCGGCGCCGCCGGCGCTCAGACTCCGGCATGGCAGGATCTGAGCCTGCCGTTCGAACAGCGCGCCCGCGACCTCGTGCGGCGCATGACGCTCGAGGAGAAAGTCTCGCAGATGATGGACCGCGCGCCAGCAATCGAGCGGCTGGGCATCCCCGAGTACAACTGGTGGAACGAAGGTCTCCATGGAGTGGCGCGCTCGGGCCTCGCGACCGTCTTTCCGCAGGCGATCGGCGTCGCCGCGACATGGGACGACAGTCTCGTGTTCCGCATGGCCACGGTCATCTCCGACGAGTTTCGGGCCAAGCATCACGACTACGAGCGGCGCGGCGAGCACCAGCGCT